>JBIOUT010000304.1:0-2612 GCA_044867365.1 Candidatus Eiseniibacteriota bacterium
TCCTTGAGCGGCGATTCTCCGGTCGGCTTGAAACGCACATTCGCCGGCAGGAGCACGGGAAGATCCTGCTCCTCGACCGCCACGATGCCGCAGGAATCGCAGTAAATGATCGGGATCGGTGTCCCCCAGTAGCGCTGGCGTGAGATGAGCCAGTCGCGGAGCCGATAATGGACCTGGCGACGTCCCTTGCCCTGCGCTTCGAAGTCGGCGATCAGACGCTCGCGACCGATGTCGCTCCGGAGCCCCGTATACGGCCCCGAGTCGACCATCGTCCCTTCCCCTTCGTAGGCGGCGACGAGCTTCTCCTCCGCGACGACCCGCGCCGGGTCCTCGGCGATCACCGTGCGGATCGCGAGACCCATCTGACGGGCGAACTCGAAGTCGCGCTGATCATGCGCCGGCACCGCCATGACCGCCCCGGTGCCGTAGCCGGCGACAACGTAGTTGGCCACCCAGATCGGGATTCTCTCGCCGTTCGCCGGATTGACCGCATGGGCGCCGGTCCACACTCCGTCTTTGGGCAGGTGCTCGTCGGGGCGATGGACCGTCGATCGATAGCGAGCGATGAAATCGGCGACCGCCCGCCCGTGCTCACCACCGCGCGCCGCGAGCCGGGCAGCCATCGGATGCCCGGGAGCGAGAACCACAAACGTGGCGCCGTAAAGAGTGTCGGCGCGAGTCGTGAAGCAAACGAGCGGCTCGTCCTCGCTGTCGACCGGGAAGTGGATCTCGAGCCCTTCCGAGCGGCCGATCCAGTTGCGCTGCATGGTGCGCACCCGCTCCGGCCAGCGATCGAGGAGCTCGAGATCGGCCAGCAGTCGCTCGGCGTAATCGGTGATGCGGAAATACCACTGCTCGAGCTCGCGGGTCTCGACCGTGCTCTCACATCGCTCGCAGGCGCCGGCGATCACCTGCTCATTGGCGAGCATGGTGTTGCAGCTCGCGCACCAGTTGACCGCTCCCTTGGCGCGATAGGCCAGGCCGCGATGGAAGAGGCGGAGGAAGAGCCATTGCGTCCAGCGGTAATAATCGGGATCGCAAGAGGCGAACTCCCGCTGCCAGTCGTAGCCCAGGCCCCAGGCCATGAGCTGGCGCTTCATGATCGCGATGTTGTCGCGGGTCCACTTCTCGGGATCGATGCCGTGGGCGATGGCGGCGTTCTCGGCCGGGAGCCCGAAAGCGTCCCATCCCATCGGGCAGAGAACGTCGTCGCCGTGCATCAGGCGATAGCGGGCGAGGACGTCGCCGAGGATGTAGTTGCGCCCGTGACCGACGTGCAGCGTCCCCGACGGATAGGGGTACATGTTCAGGCAGTAAAACTTCCGGCGCGATGTCGTTACCGGTGGGCGAAAGAGACCCTCCTTCTCCCATTGCGCCCGCCAGCGCGGCTCGAACTCGGCGAAAGGAAAGCCGGTTTCCTCGGTGCGGTCGCTGGCGACCGGCCCTGGCGTTCCTGTCGCGGTCGGCGCGGTCGTCCTCGTGTCTCCTTGCCCTTCCTTCTCCATCCCCGTCCTCACTGGCTCAACCCGCCCGGCCGTCCGGACGATTTGCCCCCGGCTCTCGATCCTTTGCCTGCGGAGAGAACGGCGAGGAGCCGCTCCGCCTCCGCCGCTTTCCACGAGCCCTTCGACGACGCGCTCACCGCTTCGAGATGCGGGCGCGCGTCTCGGGTCTCCCCCGCTTCAGCCAGGAGCTGACCCAGGCGCAGCTCGGCTTCCGGCCGGCGCGGCGACTCGGGGTAATCCTCGAGGAAATCCTCAAGCAGATGGCGCGCCGCCTTGTGATCACCTCGCGCCGCACGCACGACCGCGAGATCGAAGACCGCCTCGGCTTCGACGACCGACCGGGCGTCGGAACCGCCCGGCGCCAGGCGCTCGAGCAGCGGCTCGGCCTCGGCAAGCTTGTCCTGGGCGATGAGCTCGTCGGCGAGAGCATAGATCCGAACCGGGTTCTTGGGATCCGCCTCGAGCTCGCGCGCGCGCTCCTCGGAATGATCGGCCTGCACTCGCACGTCATCCATGACCTGAGCGAAAGGCTCCGCTTCGACGAACCCATTCACTCGGTCGACTTCCTGCCCGTGACGGTCGAGAAAGATGATGGTCGGTAGTCCGCGGATACGGAAGCGGCGCGCCACCGCCACTTCCTGGTCGGCATTCACCTTGCCGCAAGTCATCGACCGCGCTCGTCGCACCACCTCGGGGTGGGCGTAGGTCTTGAGGTCGAGCTGGTGACACCAGCCGCACCAGCGCGCCCAGAGATCCACCATGACCGGCCGGCGGAGGATCTCCGCCTCCTCGAGCGCCTGCTCGAAATCGGTGATCCAGACGATCGACGATGGGTCCGACCCGCCGAGGGCGAGCGGCTCTCCGGCTGCCTTCTCGGCCGGCCGAGGTTCGGATGCGCTTGCCGGAGCGGCCAGGCTTCGGTAAGCGAGGACGGCGGTGAGCACGATGGCGCCGGCGCTTGCCGCAGCGGTCGCCGCGGACACGAATGAGCGGCCGGCGTTGGGGTGCCTCCTCGTCATGGACATCGACAGCGCTTCTTACAGCGAGCGGTCGGTTGCCAACCAGCGCGTCACCGTCAACGCGGGCCTTCGACTGGATCATTACCGC
>JBIOUT010000305.1:0-10512 GCA_044867365.1 Candidatus Eiseniibacteriota bacterium
GTCGCCCTCGATCTCGGCGGGCGTGGAATTCGCGGCCTCGCCTACGATCCCTGGCGGCGACGAATATGGGTTCTCGCCGGCGACGATGGACAGGGGCGCTCGAATGGCGCTCTCTTCCTCTGGAATCCCAACCAGAGCGCGGTTCAGGCGGTCGACGCGCCCGATCTCGCACAAGTCGCCCAACCTGAGGGAGTCGAGGTCATGGGAAGACCGGATCCGGCGACGGATGAGACCCAGCTCCTGATCGTGGGGGAAGGCGCCTCGCCTCTTCGCCTGGCCGCCCGTCCTCGAGGAAAGCCATGAGCTTCGCTGATCTCGCAGGGCAAGCCTTCTCGATGGGGGGGCGTCTGGTCCTGGCGGCGGTCTTGGCGGTCGTCATCTCCTACCGCCGCGATATGGACCGCCTGCGGCGGAATCTCCTCGAGGCCCACGCTTTTCTCGGCGTTGCCGGGGCGCTCTTCATCATGATCATCGGCGATCAGATCGAGCGTGCAGTCGGGCTCATCGGTGTCGCCACCGTCATTCGCTATCGCTACGCCATCCGCGACCCCAAGGACGCCGGCACTCTTCTTATCGCTCTCGGGCTCGGAATGGGAGCCGGCGCCGGTATGTACGGCATGTCGGTCGCGGGCGCTATCTTCGTACTCATCATCTCGTTCTTGCTCGATCTCTTCCCACAAGCCATGCCGTCCGCGCTCTTGCGCCCGCAGCGCGAGACCTATTTCCGCATCGTCACCACCAACCCGGAAAGCACCCTCGGACGGCTCGAGAGGGTTCTCGAATCGGCTCAGCTCCAGTACTCGCTCACCTCGCTCGAGCGGAAGCAGCGGGAGATCGGGCCGCCGCAGACCGCGATCGAGGGTACGGTCCGATTCGACGGCGATCTCAATGTGACCGACCTGACCGGGGATCTCAGCGACGAGAACGTGGTCGGCATCCAGTGGCGGGAAGTGGATCCGACTCGCGAGCGGTGGTAGGGAGCGGAGGCGTGCGCTGGCCGTTCCGGTGATCAGCGGATGGCGGCCTGCTCTCGTCCCTGAGCGTTGGCCTGTCGATCGCCGGGCAAGGACAGCCGGCGCTTGATGCGGGCGGTGACCTGCTGAGCCGGGCTCAAGACGCTGCGGGCAAGATTGCTGTCGTCCATGGTGATGACCAGAACGACGAAATGCTCCTGCCGCCCGAGTCGTGACTGGAAAAAGTTGGGGAGTGGCTTGAGGACCGGAAGCACCTTGCTCACCCGGCCGTGCAGCGCCCCCACCCCCGGCATCTCGCCGACCACATCGACCCGATCCCCGGGTTGCACCTGACGCCGCTCATCGACCGGCAAATACGCCTCCACCCACAGGTCCTCGTCGCGCATCACTTTCAAGATCGGCCCGCCGCTCGGCACGTATTCCCCTTCCTGGCGGATGACCGAGGTCACGATGCCATCGTGGTCGGCGACGATGCGGAGGTCGGCGAGGCTAGATTGCAGGCGGGCGCGCTCTCCTGCCTTCTCCTGCTGCTTGAGCTCGAGCTCGGTGATGAGAGAGGTGCGCTCGGCGACCAGGTTCTTGAGCCGGTTGCGCTGGAGGGGCAACACCTCCTTGAGACTGGCTTCCTGAGCGGCCAGGATGCCGCGCCTCGCCATCGATTGCTGGAGCTTGCTCTCGGCATCGACGTAGCTCTTTCGGCGCTCTTCCAGATCAGCGAGCGTCAGGGCTTCCTGGGCACGCAGCTCTTCGCCTCGCTGCAGCCGATCGGCGGCGAGGGCCCGCCAGTCACGCAGCCCGGGCAGCACCTTGTCGATCGACTCCATCTCGACCCGCCAGGATTGGAGATCGCTCTCGTTGCTGGCAATCTGCGACTGCAGCTCGCCACGCCGGCGCTCGAGGCCGTCCTGTGACTTCTCGCTCGCCAGCGAACGGTTGATCTCCTCGAGATCGCGCTCGACCGCGCTCAGCTGGGCGCGAAGCCCATCGCTCTCGACCGTCGCCAGCTCGTCGCCTTTGCGATAGACCTCGTTTTCCCGCCGGTGGATCTGGGCCACGGTGCCGTCGACGCGGCTCGAGATCACGAATTCGTCGCCGACCACGAGCCCCGGCATGTCGTGATAGGCGAGATTGAACACAGTGGAGATGATGATGGCCAGGGCCGCGCCGCCGGCGAGAATGGCCGCCAATCTGAGGCGGCGAGCCGAAATCGGCTTATGGTTGCGTTCTCCGAGTTGCATGGGGTCTCGAGTTGCAGATCAGCGTCTGCTGTCCAGGGCGTAGGGGGCGGATGTCGTCGTTTGCCAGCCGACCTGAGCGGGTGGCCGGCTCATGACGAGGGCAATCTCCTTGGGGTCTGCGCCATGGATCATGGCTCGCTCGAAATAGCGCCGCGCCAGCTCACCTTGAGAGCGGAAGAGCGCGATGCGCGAGGTGATCACGGCGATTTCAGCTCCCACCGCTTCGAGCTGCACGGAGGCGGTCGCGGGCGCCGACTTTTCCGGAGCCTTTGGACCGGCGGCAGTCACCGAATCGGCCTTGTCGCTGGCGAGAAGTCGGGCGATGCGATTCTCCTCTTCGCGGAGCGCGAGATCCGCTTCCGCCGCCGCCACCCGGGCCGCCGCCTCGGCGTGGGCCAGCTCGACCTCGCGGGCACGGCCGCTCGTGCGGCGCTCGAGCGCGAGAATGGCGAGCCGCTGGCGCTCAGCACGCGCTTCCACTTGGCGGATGAATGAGCGCCCGGAGCGCCAAACATCGAGGGGAAACTCGAGACTCAGCTCGACGCCCGGGGTGTGGCCCTGCTCGCGGTCTATCTCGTCGGCGAAATGCCGATCCCGCGATCCCATGGTGTAAAAGAAGGTGAGATCGATCTCCGGCAAATTATACCAGATTCTGGAGCTCAGCGCCCCGCCGAAGCCCTGGCCGCCGGAAGTACGCCTTGAAGCCTCTGCCGGGCCTTTTGACCCGGAAGGCGCCTCCCGCATCCGCGCCCAATCGAGCTCGGTCGCCATGAACTCCCCCGGCGGTACGCCGTCCACCCATTCTCCGAGCTGGGCGTAGAGCTCGGCCTGCCGGCGGATGCAGGAGGCGAGATCGGCCTGATGGAGGGCCAGATCGCGGTTCGCCTGGAGGAGATCCCGCCTGAGACTCTCGCCTTGTTCGTGCCGGGCTTCGAGAATGCGAATTTTTTCGGTGTCGAGATCGATGGCGCGCTCGAGGAGCGGGCGGCGCCGCTGTTCGGCGGCGAGATCGACATAGAGGCCGATCACCTCGAGCAAGGCCTCGCGCCGGGTGATGAGCTCGCTCTCGCCAAGCTCGACCAAGCGCTGTTGCTCGCTCGCGGCGAGAAGTCGTTCTTCAAGGGAATGGCCGAGGAGCGGGCGAGTGACCGAGAAGGTGAGGCCGCGGCGGATGTCGATCGACCGGCCCTGCTTGAGGCGATTGCCATTGACCTCGAATCTGTCGACATCTTCCTCGCGGTAGTTCCCCTTCACGTCTACCTCGAAGGCGCGGCTCACCCGCAGATGATCGAGCTCGGCTCGCGCCTCGGCTCTCCGGAGCTCGATGCGGCGAACCTCGATCAGACGATTCTCGACTTGCGCGAGGAGATCATGGAGGGTCAACGAGGGCACGCTCGAGGGATCGATCCCTTCGGCGCCGGCGCGATTGGCGGCCCCGGTTGTTGCATCGATGGGAGTCCCGGTGGCGGCGCCGCCGGCTACGGATTGAGTAGAGAGAAGGAGAACGAGAACGAGGAGAACGGAGAGACTCATGGAACGAACACTCACTACCGGGCGGAGCTTTGGATGCGCTTTTGGATCGCTTTGAGGAGCTCCTCCTCGTCGGGGAAGCGACCGGTTTCGAGCTTGGAGTAAATGAGATCGCCGTCGACCAGGACCTCGAACCGGCCGCCGTCGCTCGGTTCGAGCTGCCATTCCTCGACGTCAAATTTGAACTTGGGCAGCGCCATGGCCATCAAACTGACGGCCCGTGGTTCGTAGTTTCAGGCAGCGCAGTAAATGAGCTTGACCTTCACAGCGCACCTCCTGATCCAGCGGATGCAATGAGCGCCGCGCAACCCACGCGAGCTCGGCGGCAAGCTTAGCACGACCCCTGCCCGCAACCGGGAGCGCGCTCCCTGGTTACGCAGCAGGGGAAGCGATCTACGTCGACTCGCTCCAGCGGAAGGCACGGATGCCGACCATGAAGCACACCGCACCGATCGCCACCAGGATGCCGCAGGGAAGCGCCATTTCCTGCCAGGAGAAGCCTCTCCACAGCGCCCCCTCCATGGCCAGGATGGCCCACTTGATCGGGCTCAGATGGCTCAAGCTCTGCATCCAGGAGGGCATGACGAAGAGGGGGACCATCCCTCCTCCGAGCATCGACATGATCGTCAGGATGGCCCAGCTCATCCCGCTCGCCGCCCGCTCGGTCCGGCCGAGCACCGAGAGGAACATCATGATGCCGACGAACCCGAGGGCGGCGCAGATGATGGACGAAGCAAGAAGCGCCAGTGAGCTCGGGCGAACTCCGAAAGCGAGCCTGCCCAGGGTGAACAGAACGCAAGCGAGGCTGACGGTGGTAAGGAAGCAAGCCAGAGCCTTGCCGGCGAGGATTTGCCGGGGATCGATCGGAGCCGAGCGCAGGCGGATGAGGGTTCCGTGGGTGCGCTCGGTCACGATCGAGATGCCGAAGGCGGCGACGCTGCCGATGATTCCCCAGATCACCCCCTGGGGGAAGGAGACGGCGTAGGCATTGGTGGGTCCATGCCTCGTTCTCACCACGTCCGCGCGCTCGATGGCGAGCGGCTCGAAGCCGCGGAACTGAGCCCCCTTTTCCGAGGGCGGCTCGGCCAGGAAGCGATCGAGCTCACCCAGGAAGCGCTCGAGAGTCTGTCGCGATTGGGGGGAGAGCCCCGACGAATCGCGAAGCGATGTGATCGCCCTTCGCGCCTGATCGCGCAGCGCCCCCCGGTCGGAGAAGGTCTCTTGCAGCGCCTTCGCCGCGTGTCGGGTGAGCACGCCTTCGAGGAGCCCTGCCTCGGCGCGGCGGGCCGGGTCGACTCCGATCTCGACTCGCGGCGGCTCGCCTTCGAAGATCTGCTGGCGGGCGGCGCCGAACCCCGGCTTGATCGCGACATAGGCGACGTTCTCACCGCGGCGAACCGCTTCGGTGGCTTCGGCTCGATCGGCGGCCATGTGGATCTCGAGCTCGGGCGAGGCATCGAGAGCGGCGGCGTAGGCCTTGGACTCGGGGGTGCCGTCGTCATCGACGACCAGGATGCTCATCGCCTGATCGCCGTCGCCTCCCGAAAAGATGGTGCCGAAGAAGATCGCCATCAGGAGTGGAAAGAAGAAGGTGAAGAAGAATCCGCCCTTGTCGCGAACAAGCAGCCGGAGATCCTTGATCGCGAGTGCGATGACCTTGCTCATCGTCAATCTCTCAGATTTCGCCCGGTCAGATTGAGAAAGACCCGCTCGAGATCCGGTTGCTCGAGCTTGAAACGGATCAGACGGCCGTCGGCATGCAGTCGTTCGAGCTCGGCAATCGGGTCTTCGGTCTCGATGCGCAATCGCAACTCGTCGTCGGCGCGCTCGGCGATGAGAACGCTCTTTCCGCCATGGTTGGCAATGAGCTGCGCCACGGTGTCGATGGCCAGGAGCTTGCCGTGATCGATGATGCCCACCCGGTTGCACAGGCGCTGAGCCTCCTCCATGTAGTGGGTGGTGTAGACGATGGTGCGCCCGTCCCGGCGCAGGGCCTCGATGTTGTCGAAGATGGCGTTCCGTGACTGAGGGTCTACTCCGACCGTGGGCTCGTCGAGAAGAATGAGCGGCGGGTCATGGATGAGGGCCACGGCCAGGTTGAGCCGCCGCTTCATGCCGCCGGAATAGGTTCGCACCCGGTCGCGGCTCCGGCTCTTGAGATCGACGAACTCGAGCGACCAGTCGACGCGCTCGGCGAGGCGTCTCCCGGTGAGCCCCTGGATGCGCCCGAAGAAGGCGAGGTTTTCCTGGGCGGTGAGGTCCTCGTAGAGGGCGAGGGCTTGCGGCGCCACCCCGATCTTCGCTCGCACCGCGCTCTGGGTGGGAGAGCCGAGGCCGGCGACCTCGATCTCGCCGTGGTCGGGAGCGAGGAGGCCCACCGCCATGTGAACAGTGGTCGTCTTGCCGGCGCCGTTCGGCCCGAGAAGTCCGAAGACCTCGCCGGGCTCGACGGTGAATGACAGGTCGTCGACTGCCAGCCGGGAGCCGAAGCGCTTGGTGAGATGGCTGAGCCGCAACATCGCGGTCCCTCGCTCTAGCGCCGAATGCGGCCGCGAGACTCTACCACATTGATCGATGGTGATGGGACAGCGCGTGGTGCCGACGTTACCTTGACAGCATGTAACACGGGCAGGGATGCTTGTCCGCCGCTCCCCCCGGAGGAGACCATGTCCCAGGCTCACGGTTCTCGGCAAACCACGATCGCGCTTCGCCCGGGTGCCATTGCCTTCCTCGCCCTCTTGCCCCTTTTCGCTTCGGCGAGGGCCGGGGCGGTCGAGGTCAAAGCCGGCGGCGAGGTGCGGTTCAATATCGGATCGTTCATGCCCTGGACCGTCTATGACGCCCGTGAAGACAATTCGGAGTTCCTCTTGTATCGCACCCGAGCTCGCATCGGCGCCGAGCTCGGGGGGCGGGTGAAGGGTCTGGTCGAGGTGCAATCGTTCGGAGACTTCGGGCGTAACGACGCCGATCTAGGCATCTGGTGGCCTGATCGCCGGGATGATCACAAAGCCGACGAAGACATCTGGCTCTATCAGGGCTACCTCACGGCGGAGAAGATTCTGCGGAGCCCGTTCTCGATCACTCTCGGTAAGCAGGAGCTTGTCTACGGCAACGAGTTTCTCCTGGGCAACAACGATACGGGCGACATGTTTTTCGGCAATAGCTTCGACGCGGTCAAGTGTCGCGGCGCGTGGGGGGGGATGGATGTCGATCTCTTCCTGGCGCGATTGAACGACAATCGATTCCTGCTCGACATCGGCGAGCAGGTGAGCTCGGCGCACTACAAGATCCGAGATACGAATTCCACCCTCTACGGCGCCTATGGCATCTGGTCGGGGGCCCCCCCTCGTTTGGCGCTCGGCTCGCTCGAGGGCTATCTCCTCTCGATCCAGACCGGAGACTTCAATGAAGCGCTGGCCGGCCAGATTGCCGGGTTCCCCGCCGGTGTGCCGCTCCCCGCCGCCTTTCCCGGCCAGGTCAACATGGACGGACGTCATGCATGGATGGGGGCCTTTGGCGGTTGGTTTCCGGCCGGGAGATGGGACAGGAATCCCACCGGCTGGTGGCAGCGACGCAACACGTCCGCCCTCGGGCCGGGCGCTGCGGCGCTGAGCGGCGGCGACACCTTGAGCGCCGACTCCTCTCTCGACACCGCCGGATTTCGCGCCGAGGGCGTTCTCCCCGGGAATGTGCTCGACTACGATGTCGAATACGCGCACCAGTTCGGTCGCACCGGGCGGCCCGACTTCCAGGACTCGACCCGCTCGACCGGTCGCTTCGCCGGCTGGGCGCTCGACCTCGAGTTGGGCCACGAGTTCTCGAAGATTGCGGGCAATCCGCGGCTGAGCGCCGGGTACGTGCACCTTTCCGGCGGGCCGGGCGCGAATGCGCGCGATCTCTCCGGGGCGTTGCGGCCGGACAACGATGTCGAGACCTTCCAGCGCTTGTGGTCGGATCGGCAGTACGGCGAGAACCTGGACCGGGCGCCATTCGGCGTCTTTCTCTCCAATGTGAACATCGTGCTGGCAGGATTCGACGTCGGCATCGGCGATAAAGCCAGCCTTTCGCTCGACTACTACCGCTACACCGTGGACGATCGCCTCGACCCCAACGGGCCGTTCTTCGGCGCCAATCCCGAAGCGGGAGACGCGGGCGGCGCCCCTGATCCGACGGTGGGCGCCCGGGCGCGGCGGCCGAGCGGCGATCTCGGAGCGGAGATCGACATCCTGGGCACCTATCTCCTCACCGATGACCTGCGATCGACTGCCGGCTACGCTTTATTCATCAATGGCGACACCCTTCGGGATCAGGCGCCGAGCGAGTTCGAGGCCGGCGATGACCAGCACTATGTGTTCTTGGATGTCAAGTTGACCTTCTGAGCAAGATCGATTCGCGCTTCGCGCCTCTCAGGATTCGATGGTCGGCCATCGGTCCGCCCCTCATTCGGCAGGCATGCAATGGAAGGCACTCTCGGGCGCTACGAGATTCTCGGGGAGCTGGGCCGGGGTGGCATGGGCGTGGTCTACCGTGCCCGCCACACCCAGCTCGGCAAGACGGTAGCGCTCAAGATCCTGCCACAGGATCTCGGTCAGCTGCCGACCGCTCTCGCCCGCTTCGTTCGTGAGGCTCGGGCCGCGGCCAGCCTCAATCACCCGCACATCATCCAGGTCTTCGACGTCGATCGGGTGGGGGATGTGCACTTCTTCGCCATGGAGTTCATCGAGGGCGAGACGCTCAAGCAGAAGCTGCGGGCTCATGGCCCGCTGCCGCCCGGCGAAGCGATCCATATCGCCCGGCAGATTGCGGACGCTCTCACCTACGCCCATGCCCACGGCATCGTGCATCGTGACCTGAAGCCCGCCAACATCATGTTCGATGCGCGAGGACAGGTGAAGGTCACCGACTTCGGGTTGGCGGCGGCGGCGGGCGGGGAGAGCTTGACGGTGACCGGCGAGATCTTGGGGACGCCCCAGTACATGTCGCCGGAGCAGGTGATGGGGAAGGACGTCGATGCCCGATCCGATCTCTTCTCGCTCGGTCTCATTTTCTGCGAGATGCTGAGCGGTCATGGTCCGCTCGACGGATTGCCGCTTCTCTCGGCGATGGGGAAGCTCATCCACCGGGGTGAGGAGCTCGAGCTCGATCTTCCGGCTCACTTGCCGGCATCCTTGCGCGCCATCGTCGCTCGGCTGGCTCGCAAGGAGGCGAGCCAGCGCTACCCATCGGCCGCCGATCTCCTGACCGATCTCACGGCTTGCGAAGCCGAGATTCGTGGTGAAGCGCCGACCGTCGCCGCCATCCGCAGCGTGCCCTCGGCCGAGGGGGAGAGGCGTCCGTCCGCGGCCGGTGCGCCCGATCTCCCTCGACGCCGCCGGCTTCGTCTCGGGCTCGAGCTCGCCTCGGGCGGCGTGGTCGTGGCGGCGGTCGTCCTTTTTCTCTGGCGCTGGGAGATGCGGCCGTCAGCGGATGCTCTCGAGCGGCGTGGAGGTAGCCCCTTCGCCGTAGGGGAGTCCACAGGGCAGGCGACGCCGTCAGAGACGGAATCGCCTGGACCGCCTTCCGAGAAGGCAGAGCGCCCCCAGCAGATTGGAGGACATCCGGAGGGGCTGTTGCCCTCGCCCGCCACTCCCCTTCCCGGTCACGGCGTTCCGCAGACACCGAGCCGCAAGGCGGCGGCCCCGCCTAATCCACCGGGCACCGAGCCTTCTTCCGGACAGACCCAAGCCGGCGAAGCCGCGACTGCGGTTCCGCCGAACGTCCAGCCGAGCTCGGAACAAATCGCTTGTGAAGGGGCGCGAGACGAGGCAATCGCCGCCCAGGCCATGGTCCTTGCCGCAGAATTATACGGCAAAGCGCAACAAGCTGAGGTAGCGGCGTTCGCCGCCAAGACCGATGGCCGATCGGCCGAGGCGGCAGCCGGCTTCACCACCGCGGCCGGGCTCTACCGGCGGAGCCGTGACGCGGCGCGATCAACCGCCTCCAACCTAGAGACCGCGAGATCCGGGATGGAGAAGGCACGCCGGGGCGCCGACGGCGAATCGGCCCAGAACACCTCGAGTTACCAGGCAGCGCAGGAAAGCGAACAGATGTTCGGGGATTCGGCGAACGACCCGGTGCTGGCCCTTGCCGCCGCGGCGCGCGCGGAGAGCCTCTACACCGTTTCCATTCTCGAGCGCGGCGCTCAGCTGGCTCGCATGGAAGTGGCCGACGAGCAGCAGAAGATCAAACAGGCGAGGAACCCTGCCGACCGGGCGGCGCTCCGGCGAGCCGAGCAGTATAATGCCGACGCCGAGTCGGCCTTCCGCTCCGGAGACTTCGTCGCGGCCAAGAGGTGGTTCGAGAAGGCGAGAGACGAGTATCGTCTGGCCCGTGCGAGGAGCGATCGGCGCTAGACAAGGATCATCGCATGACCCCATCCCACGAAGCCTTGAGCACACCCACCGAAGCCATCTACCACACCGACTCCTATGTTCGGGAGTTCGAGGCCACGGTCCTGAGATCCGGTCCCGCAGGCGTGGTCCTCGACCGCACCGCTTTCTTCCCCGGCGGCGGCGGTCAGCCTGCCGATCAAGGGGTCCTCATCTGGGGCGGCCACGAGGAGCCGGTTGCGGAGCTCCGAAAGGACGGCGATCAAGTGGTCCACCGGCTGGGCCGCGGATCCGAGCCGCCTCGCCACCCCGAGCCGGGAGCTCGAGTGCAGGGGCGGCTCGATTGGGATCATCGCTATGCCCTCATGCGGACGCACACCGCGCTTCACATTCTCTGCGGGG
>JBIOUT010000306.1:0-3271 GCA_044867365.1 Candidatus Eiseniibacteriota bacterium
CTATTTCCACGCCATGCTGGAGCAAGGGATCTATCTCCCGCCCTCCCCGTTCGAAGCGCTGTTCCTATCGGCGGCGCACACCGAGGCGGACATTGCGCGCACGATCGAGGCGGCCCGAGCCGCACTCGCTACGGCGTCGCGCGCCGGCCGCCGGATGGGCGAATGATCGACTCCTCACGGGTCCCGCCGAGCTCGCATCCGCGGTCCCCCGGCCCGCTCAGCGGCCGCGACCGCATCCTGCGCGCCTGCCGCGGTGAGGTGGTCGATGCGGTTCCCGTCTGGCTCATGCGCCAGGCGGGACGTTACCTGCCGGAGTACCGGGCGGTGCGCGCGCGCGCCGAGTTCTTGACCGCGGTGAAAACGCCGGATCTCGCCGCTGAAATCGCCTGTCAGCCGCTCGAGCGCTTTCCGCTCGATGCGGCGATCGTCTTTTCCGACATCCTCATGCCCGCCGAGGTCATGGGGCTCAGCCTGACCTTCCAACCCGGTCCTGTGGTTTCGCCGCCGATCAGTCAACGCGCCGACATCGAGCGCCTGCGAGCGCCGGAAAGTGGCGAGGGACTCGAGTACATCGCCGAGGCGGTTCGTCTGATCCGGCGCGAGCTCAAGGAGAGGGCTGCGGTCATCGGCTTTGCCGGAGCCCCGCTCACCATCGCGGCTTACATGTGCGAGGGCAGAGGGCCTGGAGATTTGGTGGCGGTCCGCCGCCTCCTGCATGCCGCTCCCACCGCGGCGCACCGGTTGTTGGAGAAGCTGGCGCGGGTGGTCGTGGGATCGCTAACCGCGCAGATCGACGCGGGGGCCGATCTCGTCATGCTCTTCGATACGTGGGCCGGGCTCCTCGATCCTCAGGACTATCGGACCTTCGCTCTCTCTCCGGTGCAGGCGATGATCGCCGCGCTTCACGAGCGCCGCCCGGGTGTTCCTATCGTCTACTTTGCGCGCGGCGCATCGGTGCACCTCGAGGCCATCGCCGCGACCGGCGCTGATGTGATCGGGATTGACTGGACTTGTCCGCTCGCCGATGTGCGCCATCGCCTCGCCTCCCATCCCGTACAGGGGAACCTGGACCCAGCCCTCCTCCTCGCCCCGCCCGACGTACTGGAATCGCGCACCCTGACGGTGCTCGCTGAGGGAGGCGGCGTCGCCCATATCTTCAACCTTGGACACGGGGTGCTGCCGGAGACTCCGCCCGAGCAGGTCGGCCGGTTGGTCGAGATCGTGCACGGTTATTCGCCGCCGCCCGACGCCCTGCCGGCGACATTCGTGAAGAAGGCCCGGCCGACACCGATGAGCGCGCCATGACGAGCGCAGCCACGACCGTGAGCCGCGAGCTTCTGCGGCGATACGACCGCCCGGGACCTCGCTACACCTCCTATCCCACAGCGGTCGAGTTCCATCCGGGATTCACCGCCGAGCACTACGCCGCACGCCTCGAGGCGGCCAACGCCGCCGCTGCCGAGCCGCTCTCTCTCTACATCCATATCCCCTTCTGTGAAGTGAGATGCAGCTTCTGCGGCTGTCACGTCATCATCACCCAGCAGCGTCATCGCGCCGCCGAATACTTGAGCTATCTCCATCGCGAGATCGATCTCCTTGCCGGAGCTCTCCCCGACCGTCGCCACCTCGTTCAGTACCACTGGGGTGGCGGCACGCCGACATATCTCGATGTCGGACAGATGCGCGCGCTGATGGGCAAGGTACGCGAGCATTTCACTATCGATTCCGATGCCGAGGTGGCGATCGAGATCGACCCGCGAGTGACGTCTCGCGAACAGGTGGATGCGCTCCTCGAGCTCGGATTCAACCGACTGTCGATGGGAGTGCAGGATTTCACCCCCGAGGTGCAGGCCGCGATCAACCGCAACCAGGATGAGCATCAAACCCGGGAGCTCTACGACTACTGTCGCACCGCCGGGTTCAGCTCCATCAACATCGATCTCATCTATGGCCTGCCGCTCCAGACTCCGGTCACCTTTCGCCGGAACCTCGAGTCGGTCATCGCCATGCGACCCGACCGGGTGGCCTGCTATAGCTACGCCCATGTGCCCTGGATTCGGGGCCACCAGAAAGGGATTCCGATCGAGACGCTTCCTCCTCCTGAGCTCAAGCTCGATCTCTTCGCCGACGCCATCGAGCAGTTCCTGGCCGCCGGCTACTGCCAGATCGGCATGGATCATTTCGCCCTGCCGGGGGACGAGCTGGCGCTCGCCGTTCGCCGCCGGATCCTCCACCGCAATTTCATGGGCTACACCACCAAGCCGGCGAGCGACATGGTGGGAGTCGGGGTGTCGGCGATCGGGGATGTGCGCGGCGCCTTCGCTCAAAACGAAAAGAAGCTCTCGAACTATTACCGGGAGGTCGGCGCCGGGCGCTTCCCGATCTTTCGCGGATTCGAGCTGAGCGCCGACGATCATCTTCGGCGCTATGTCATCACCCAACTCATGTGCAACTTTGGATTGCGCAAACGAGAGGTGGAGGAGCGCTTCGGAGTCACATTCGACGACTACTTCGCCTCGGAGCGGGCCGAGCTCGCTGCGGGCCCGAAACGCGAAGGGTTCCTCGACGAGACCGAGAGCGAGATTCGCCTGACCCCGCTCGGTCAGCTCTTTGTTCGCAACATCTGCATGGTCTTCGACCGCTACCTTCGCGAGAAGCCGGAGGCCAAACCGGTGTTCTCCCGCACCGTGTAGGAGTCATGGTTCGATCCAAGTCGGAGCCGATCCGCCGTCTCTTCATCCCGGCACTGCTGATTCTCGCTGCGAGGACCGCCCTTGCTCAGGACTATGACACTTTCAGCGATTGGGAGCTCGACAACTACCGTCACATCCAGATCAACATCCTCGGCGACCATCCCGGTTACAGCAACTTCCAGCACGCCTACAAGTTCATTCTTCCTCTCTATATGCAATTCCCCGAGAGTCAGGCTTATCGAATCTGCTATGCGCAAGCCGTCTCCGGTTTTCCGCCGAGCTCGGAGAACGCGCCGCTTCATGTTCATGGGCTCGAGGCGCTCCTCGGCTTTCCTCCCGAACAGTTCGCCGAGAGCAGCTTCATGGGCATCCTGCTCATGAATCTGACGGAGCGGTTGAGCGAGGATCGGACTCTTCTCACCGCGGCCGCCGCTCGCAGCGACTCGGTGCACATCGCCCTCCTCCGCGTCGATGGGGTCGCCGCCTCGATCTTTGCCACGACCCTCAAGGTGGGAACCTGGCATAAGGTCCAGCCCGGATCGAGCGACTGGACGGTGCGGCAGGGGATGAGCGAGCGC
>JBIOUT010000307.1:0-2666 GCA_044867365.1 Candidatus Eiseniibacteriota bacterium
CTCGAAGCGGCCGGCTACTTCATGCCGGTGACAACTTTCGCCGGCGATCGACGGGGGGGAGGGGGAGTCTTCGCTCGGTGCCCCCGGGCGAGGCCGGCTCCGGGCCACGAGCCCCGTCCCGGGCTCAGCGCAGGGTTCGGGCCTATCTCGATCATCTTGCGCTTGAGCTCCGTCTATCTCCCAAGACAGTAGATGCTTATAGCCGTGACTTGAGAACCTTCTTGACATCGGCCCGAATCGAGAGCGAGGCGGATTTGAGCGCCATCACCTACTCCAAGCTCGCCGCTCACATGCGCCGGCTAGCCGCCCTCGGACTCAAGCCTGTCTCGGTGGCGCGGCACCAGTCGTCGCTCCGAGGCTTTCTCGATCATCTCGTGGGGGCGGGCCTGCTCGAGCGCAACCCGGCGGCGGAGCTCGGCCGGCCGCGATCGGGCCGCCGCCTGCCACGGACACTCTCGGTCGAAGAGGTCGAAGTCCTTCTCGCCGCTCCCGACCCTTCTTCCGTCTTAGGAAACCGGGACCGCGCCCTGCTCGAGGTGCTCTACGCGAGCGGGCTTCGGGCATCGGAGGTGGTGGATTTGCGCAGCGGCGCCCTGCATTTGGCCCAGGGATACCTGGTCTGCCGAGGCAAAGGCGGAACGGAACGGGCGGTGCCGACCGGCCGGCCGGCGCGCGCGGCGCTCGAGGACTATCTCGAGCGATCTCGCCCGGTGCTCCTCGCTCGGCGGCGGCGGGCCGGGCATGGCGAGCCTCCCTTGTTCTTGAATCATCGCGGCGGCGGCCTCACCCGCGCCGGCGTCTTCGAGATCATCAAGCGCCATGCGCGTCAGTGCGGCCTCCTCAAACCCGGACGGCCGATCCATCCCCATCTTCTCCGCCACGCTTTCGCCACTCATTTGCTCGCAGGCGGCGCCGACCTGCGGGTGGTGCAGGAGCTTCTCGGACACGCCTCGATCACCACCACCCAGATCTATACCCATATCGAGCGCGAAGCCTTGCGCGAGCTGCATGCCCGTTACCACCCACGGCCGTGATGCCCGGCGTGAAGGAGAGGGGGAGGACCGTTGAATTCACGACGTTGGATGAAGCTCCTTGCGCTGGGAATCGCGGTCTTCGCCTTCGGCGCTCGACCGGCAGCCGGTCAGGAGCGTCCCGGTACCCTGAGCCTCGGCATCCAGGGCCAGTACGGGACGATCGTCGGCCCCTCGGACATGGCTTCCGAATTCAACCACGGCGGCGGGTTCGCCATCCGCATCCGCTACGCTCTCGGCGGGCCGCAGGCCTTCGGTATTTCCTTCGAGAGCCAGACCTTCGGTCCCGATCCGGGCGCCACCGATGTGCAACCTGGCCCCGACCGGCTCAAGTTCTCCAATGCCTCCCTCGAGTACATCCGCTACTTCAACCGCGGAGAAGGTAGGTCGCAGTACTTCGTGGCCGGGGGAGGTCTCTTTCATCCCTCCGAGAAGCGCACCGACGGATCGATCGCGGTGCGCTCCGACGGCCTGATCTTGATCGTCGGCGGTGGGATGGAAGCCTTCATCCGCCGGACGACCGCCATCGATCTCTCGCTGCGTGCGAACGCCCTTCTCGGTGGTGACGGCGTCTCCGCCACCATCGAGGCTGCGGTCGGCCCTCATTTCTATCTGATCAAGTAGGACCTCGGGGGGCGATCGTGAGCTCGCGGACTCGTTACCAGGTCGGGGATCGCCTGGTTCACAGCCGGTTTGGGAATGGGCTCGTCGTCGAGGTGCGAGGGCGAGGCTTCTTCGACATCCTCGAGGTTGCCTTCCAGAGCGGGGTCAAGCGACTGACCTCGATTCATCCGGACATCGTCGGCAAAGACCCCGCGCCGGCAGCGCCGCAACGAAACGGTCAGCATGATGATCGCGCTCCGCAGCGAGGCAATGCCCCGCAGCGAGGCGATGCACCGGAGCGATCAGGCAACGGTGCGCGCGCGAACGTCGCACCGGCGATCGACAAGCCCGGGCCGGCGGCTTCTCGCCCGATGCGCCGGGCCGGGAGCCCATTCACCAATCCGGTCGTCCGCCTCGATCCCGGCCATCGCCGCCTGCTCGAGCGCTATCGCCAGGGCCGGCTCGATCCCTATCGAGAAGTGCGCCTGCGCCTGCAAGCGGAGGAGCTGGTGGCGGGGAGGGGGATGGGGGAGCTTCTGGCCTTCGATCAGGCGCGGGACGTGATCCGTTATGCGCACCAGGAGCAAGCGGTGCGACGGGTCATCGAAGAGATGCGGGGTCGGGCGCTCCTCGCCGACGAAGTGGGTCTGGGGAAGACGATCGAAGCCGGACTCGTCCTCTCCGAATATGTGCTGCGGGGGCTCGTGCGCCGCGCGCTCATCCTCGTCCCCGCCTCCCTCGAGCGGCAATGGCGAGACGAGATCCGGCTCAAGTTCGGCCTTCATTTCCATATTCGGCGCCGGGGCGAGAGATTTCGCGGCTATCCGTTCCTCATCACGACCCTCGACACCGCCCGGGTGCGGCGCAATCAAGAGGAGATTCTCGAGCAGAACTACGACATCGTGGTCGTCGACGAAGCCCACCGGCTCAAGAATCACCGCACCTTGAGCTACGGCTTCGCGAGCGCGCTCGCCTGCCGCCGCTTGCTCCTCCTCACCGCCACTCCGGTGCACAACGACCTGCGCGAGCTCT
>JBIOUT010000308.1:0-12857 GCA_044867365.1 Candidatus Eiseniibacteriota bacterium
GAAAGGAATCGACCGCGCCACCATGGCGTCGGCAGCCTCGGTTGCCAGCAGTTCGTCGGTGAGAGCGGCGCGCATGCGCTCGCGGTCGAATGCCACCCCGTCGATCGCCGCCGCCATGGCGTTGAGACTCAACTCGGTCGCCCGCGTCACGCGCCAGACCGGAGGTTTGTCCTCCTGGAGGTCACGCTGGTAGCTCGATGGAATCCCCTTGAGGACGGCAAGCAGCGATGTGAGGTCACCGATCGACGCTGCGGCACGAGCGCGCACCAGCTCGACCAGGTCCGGGTTTTTCTTGTTCGGCATGAGGCTCGAGCCGGTGGCGAGAGAATCCGGCCAATGCACGAATCCGAACTCGGCGCTCGACCAGATGACGAGCTCTTCGGCAAGGCGAGACAGATGGACGGCGAGGAGGGCGCAGGCGAAGACGATCTCGACCGCAAAGTCCCGATCCCCGACCGCGTCGATGCTGTTCGGCGACACGGCGATGAATCCGAGCTCCGACGCGATCCATTCGCGGTCGAGGGAAAAGGAGTTACCGCTCACCGCCCCGCTTGCGAGCGGCAAGACCGCAGCTCGGTCAGCGGCCGCCGCGAGCCGCTCGGCGTCACGCACGAGCGGCCAGAAGTGGGCGAGGAGCCAATGGGCCAGGCGGATCGGCTGGGCGCGTTGCAGGTGGGTGTAGGCGGGGAGAAGAGTTTCGATCTCCCCTTCGGCACGACCTAGCAGCGCGCGTGCGACCTCGCGCACACAGCCGATGAGCGCCACCGCCCGCTCTCGCACGACCATGCGGAAGGCAGTCGCCACCTGGTCGTTGCGGCTCCTTCCGGTATGGAGGCTCTCCCCTGTCCGGCCCACCCGCTTGACGAGCTCGGCCTCGATGGCGGCATGAATATCTTCAGCGTCGCGAGGAACCCAGCGGCCGCTGGCGAGATCGGTGCGCATTGACTCGAGCGATGCAGAGAGATGAGCGGCCTCGGAATCCGAGAGGACGCCCGCACGCGCGAGCGCCCGCGCATAAACGGCTGATGCGCGGAGATCGGCATCGGTCAATGGAAGATCCTGGACGAGCGAGTTGGAAAGCGCCGCCAGCGCCGGGTGCATGGGCTCGGCAAAGCCTCCCCCCCAGAGCGCGCTAGGCGTGTCCTTGGTCATCTCGATCACGATCAGCTCCGGTAGTGAGCGTTGATGGCGACGTAGCCGGGGGTCAGGTCGCAGCCGAGTGCGGCAGCCGTTGCCCGGCCGCGGCCGATCGCGAGCTCCATCTCGATCCGGCGGCCCCGTAGATGACGGGCGGCTGCTGCCTCCGCGCCTGGGTGCGCGGCGCCGGCCCGCGCCACACGATGTCCGCCGATGCGGAGCTCGAGCTCGCCGAGATCGAGGGGCACTCCGGAGCGACCGGCGGCGGCAAGAACGCGCCCCCAGTTCGGATCGCCACCGTGCACCGCCGCCTTGACGAGAAGGGATGACGCCACGGTGCGAGCGACCAGCCGCGCATCCGCGTCGCAACGCGCACCGGTGACGCGCACCACGAGAAGCTTGGTCGCGCCCTCGCCATCCGCCGCCACCGCCTCGGCAAGCGCCCAGGCGACGTCGTCGAGTGCGCGGGCGAGCAAGCGCTCCGCCCGACTCCCGAGCGCAATCTTTCCACCGGAGGCCCCATTGGCGAGAAGGATGATCGAATCGTTGGTGCTGGTGTCGCCGTCGACGGTGATGGCGTTGAACGATCGATCCACGGCGGCAGTGAGCAGTCGTTGCGCCTGCGCGGGAGTGAGCGGGGCGTCGGTGGTGATGACACCAAGCAAGGTGGCCATGTGCGGGTGGATCATCCCCGCGCCCTTCGCCATTCCTCCCACGGTGTAAACACGGCCGGCGATGCGCACGCGGACCGCATGCTGCTTGGGACGGGTGTCGGTAGTGAGAATGGCACGGGCGGCTGCATGGGCAGCGCGTGCGCCGGGAGCCAGACGAGCAGCGACACCGCCCATCGCGGCCACGAGCCGCTCGACCGGGAGCGGCACCCCGATGACTCCGGTCGAGGCCAACAACACTTCATGTGGAGCGCAGCCGAGAACCGACGCCAGGGCGGCCGCGCTTCTTTCGACCGCAAGCCGGCCGTGGGTTCCCGTGCATGCGTTGGCGTTGCCGCTGTTCACGAGGACAGCCCGCACCGGCCGGCGCCCACCCACGACTGCCCGTGACCAGATGACCGGCGCCGCCTGAACCTGATTCGCGGTGAAAACACCGGCGGCAACCGCAGGGCGGTCGGAGATCACGAGGGCGATGTCGGCAGGCAGACCACCGCCTCGGCCGTTCCTCGATGTGAGGGGCGGCGCCGATTTGATTCCCCCCGCCCCGGCGGCAGCCCGGAAGCCTTGTGCCGCGGTCACCCCGGACTGAATGCGGGTCGAGCTCATTGCGAACTCGAGGCTGAGGAAAGTGATTCCGCCGCCACCACCAGCTTGGAAAGCTCACCGCTTTCCAAACCATCGGCGACCGTCATTGATTCGAGAGCCGGTGCATTTCCGCGGTTCGCCTCCGCTGCGAGAGGCAGGGCGAAAAGCCGGATGAACCCGCTTGCATCCGCCGGGTCATATCCGGCGCCGGCGCCAAAGGTGGACAGGTCGGCATGGTAGAGCGAGTTCGGAGAGCGACGTCCCAGGCAGCGGACGCTACCTTTATAGAGCTCGAGACGTACCTCGCCGGTGACGGGAGCCATGAGCCGGGCTACGAGAGCGTCGAGCGCTTCGCGAACCGGCGTGAACCAGAGCCCGCGATAGGCGAGATCGGCGAACACCTCGCCGGCGCGCGTGCGCTCGCGGAGCGCGGCGGCATCGAGAGTGATGCCCTCGAGGTCGCGGAGCGCCGTCATGAGCACCGTTCCACCGGGAGTCTCGTAGATGCCGCGCGACTTGAGCCCCACCACTCGGTTCTCCACCATATCGACTCGCCCGATGCCGTGAGCCCCCGCGATCCGATTGAGCTCATCGAGGAGCTCGTGCGGCTCGAGCTTCCGGCCGTCGATGGCCACGGGTAACCCGGCGTCGAAGGCGAGCACGATCTCGCGCGGCTCGCCGGGAGCCAGAGCGGGGTCGGTGGTCATCTGGTACAGGGTGGAGGGCGGAGCGCACCAAGGATCCTCGAGGCATCCTCCCTCGTGGGACAGATGCCAGAGGTTTCCGTCGCGCGAGTAAAGAGACCCCTGCGATACCGGCACTGGAATCCCGCGCCGTTCGGCAAAGGCAAGCGCGTCTTCGCGCGAGCGGATATCCCATTCCCGCCAGGGCGCGATGATCTGGAGGCCGGGTGCGAGCGCCCGGTACACGAGCTCGAAACGCAGCTGGTCATTTCCCTTGCCGGTGCATCCATGAGCGACCGCATCGGCCCTCACTAGCCGCGCCGCCTGCACCTGATGGAGGGCGAGGACGGGGCGGGCGAGCGCGGTGCCCAGAAGGTAGCGTCCCTCGTAAACCGCTCCCGCGCGTAGAGCGGGCCAAACGTAGTCGCGGACGAAATCGAGGCGCAGGTCCTCGATGATGGCTTCGCTTGCTCCGCTCGCGAGCGCCTTTGCCTCGAGACCGTCGAAGCTCTCCTGCTGGCCGACATCGCCGGTGAAGGTCACCACCTCGCAGCCGTAGCGTTCGACGAGCCAGTGAACGATGATGGACGTGTCGAGCCCGCCCGAATAGGCCAACACCACCTTGCGGGGCCTCTTGATCACGTTTCTCCTCCTACGCCGGCGACGTTGTGACCGCCGCTTGGTGTGATCCCATGATTCCATTCGCCACCCGGCGAAGAGTCGCGAGGGCGGTGTCGATTTCTTCCTCGCCGACATTTAGGGGCGGGAGGAGGCGAATCGCATCTCCGCCCGCGCGCGTGACGAGAAGACCTTGCTCGCGCGCGCTCTCCACGAAATCAGCCGGCGGATAGCGATGCGGCTCGGCAATCACCAGGGCTTGCATGAGGCCAAGCCCACGCGCCGCCCGGAAAAGCGGCGACTCCCGGGCAAGGGCGTCGAGTCCGTCACGAAGCCGCCTGCCGAGGGTTTGGACCCGACCCAGGAACGCGTGCTCGGCGATCGCATTGAAGGTCCGCAGGCCAACGGCGCACACCGCCGGCCCGCCCGAGAAGGTGGAGCCGTGCTGGCCGGGTCTCAGCTGCTCGGCCACCCGCTCCCCGATGAGCACCGCACCGAGGGGAAGTCCGGCGGCGAGCGGCTTGGCGAGAGCCACGAGATCGGGAACGACACCATAGGCCTGATAAGCATGGAGGTAGCCGAGGCGTCCGAGCCCGCATTGCACCTCGTCGAAGACGAGGAGCGCCTGATGGGCATCGCAGAGCTCACGGAGCCCGCGCAAGAACTGGCGCTCCGCCGGCAACACTCCTCCCTCGCCCTGCACCGGTTCGACGATAACGGCGCAGACCCGGTCGTCGACGGCTCCCCGCGCGGATTCGGCATCGTTGAAGCTGGCAAAGCGGATGCCGGGGACAAGGGGAGCGAAGGGCCGCCGGTAGTGCGGGTCATAGGTGGCGGCGAGAGCGCCCATGGTCCTCCCGTGGAAGCCGCCCTTGAATGCGACGATCGCGGTCTTTCGTGGCCCACCCACGGCGCGGCCATGAAGATGGGAGAATTTGAGGGCGGCCTCGATGGACTCGGTGCCGCTATTGGCGAACCAGATGCGCGAGGCGAACGACGAATCGCGAAGGCGTGTCGCCAGCTCGAGCGCCGGCAGATTCCCATACAGGTTGGAGCAGTGTCCGAGCTTTGCGAACTGCCCGCCAAGCACTGCCGCAAGGTCGCGCCGGCCGTGACCGAGCGCCGCGACTCCGAGCCCGGCCGTGAAGTCGAGGTAACGCCTGCCGCCGACATCCCAAACCCAAGAGCCCTCACCGCGAGCGAGCATTAGGCGTGGATAATGGAAGACACCCGCAAGAACCTGCGACTCGGCGATCGCCGGCATCTTCTCCTCTGCCTGAGGAGGCTGGCACTCCATGCTTCCCCCCGGACGCCGGTGGGCGCGGCGGGCACGAATTCGAGTCCCAGCAGTATCGGCGAGCGGGCAACCGTTGAAGGTTCCAATCCGCACCTCACCCACCCCGCCGGCAGTGGCGGCGGCCGCCGCTCGCAGCTTGGGAATCATGCCGCCGGTGACTTGTCCCGATGCGACCAGGACCTCGATCTCGTCGCCAACCACTTCGGCGGATGACTCGCCCTCAATCAGCACCCCGCTCACGTCGGAAAGAAGGAGCAGTCGCTCCGCGCGGAGGGCGATCGCGAGCGAACAAGCCACTTCATCGGCATTAACATTGACCGCTTCGCCATCCGGTCCGAGCGAGACGGGTGAGATGACGGGGGTGAACCCGGCGGAGAGGAGCGCTTCGAGGATTCCCACCTTGATGACAGTCGGAGTGCCGACTCGTCCGAGACCGGGTACGAAATCACAGCTCACGAGCGACCCGTCGCATCCCGAGAGCCCTACCGCGCGCAGTCCCGCGGCGACGAGCGCGCGCACGAGCGCCTGATTGGTCGATCCGGAGAGTGACATCTCGACAGCATCGAGATCCTCGACGCTCGTCACCCGCAAGCCGTCATGGAAGCGCGCCTCGAGCCCGAGCGCAGTCTGCAAACGGCTCACCTGGCCTCCGCCCCCATGGACGAGGACGAGCGGCGAGCCCACGCCCGTGCAGGCTTGCGCCAGTCGATCGCGTGCGGGACGGTCCTCGCACAGGCGGCCGCCGACCTTGACCACCCAGGGGCGGGAAACGGCGCTTGCTCTCGCGCTCAGGCGCATGCCCACCCCATGAGCGGGAGCCCGGTCTCCTCGGGCCAGTCCCACATTCGATTCCAGTTCTGGATGGCCTGTCCCGCCGCGCCTTTCACCAGGTTGTCGATGGCGGAGAAGACAAGAAGCAACCGGCCACCCGCGGCGATCTGAAGCGCCAGGTGGCAACCATTCGAGCCTCGCACGTGGCGGCTCTCGGGAAGCGCGTCGCCGTCGAGAAGCCGCACGAAAGGCGCATCGGCGTAATTGGCCTCATAAAGCTCCCGCGCCGTAGCCAAACTCACGGGATCGCCGAGCGGAATGGCGATGCTGGCGACGATACCGCGCGCCATCGGCACGAGGTGAGGATTGAAGACGACTGTCCCCGTCTTGCCGATCCGAGCGAGCATCTGGCCAATCTCGCCCAGGTGGGCATGAGTCTCCCCCACCTTGTAAGGCGCAGCGCTATTTCCGCACTCGACGAAATGGGTGGTGGGCGACGGCGCACGCCCCGCACCAGAGACACCCGATACGGCATTGGCGACGATCGGCTCTCCACTCCACCATCCCGCCGCCACCGCTGGGAGCGTAGCGAGGAGGATCGCCGTCGCATAACAACCGGGATTGGCGACCAAGCTCGCGCTCGTGAGCTCGGGCCCGCACCATTCGGTGAGGCCATAGACCGCTCGCTCGAGGAGCTGCGGCGCCGGATGCTCGAGGCGATAGCGGCGGCGATACTCGACGGGATCGCGCAGCCGGAAATCGGCCGACAAGTCGATGACGCGAAGCCCCGCGGCCAGGTACGCGGCGGCTCGCTCCGCGAAGGTCCCATGGGGAAGCGTGGCGAAAATCACCTCTACCCCGCGATCCAACCATTCGGCCGGGTCGATGGGATCCTCATCGAGGGTGAGGTCAACGGGTGTGAGCGAGGGCCACACCCGGGCGAGCGGCTCACCCCCATGCTGGCGGGAGCCGACGGCGCGAAGTGATGCGCCCGGATGCTCGGCCAGGAGCCGCACGAGCTCGGCGCCCGTGTAGCCGGTAGCCCCGAGTACCCCCACCCCCACGCGGCCCGCGTTGCCAGTTGCCTCGGCGGTGGGCGAGAACTTGGAAATCGTAGAAGGCGCGCTCACGCAAGCCTCCGGCCGGCAAGCGCGGACAGACGCATGCGGAAGCGAGCGGCGCGGGCTGCCGAGCGGGTCACGACGAGGATGGTGTCGTCGCCCGCGATCGTGCCCTCGACCTCGGGCCAATCGAGGAGGTCCAGGGCGCGGCCGACGCCGTTGGCATTGCCGGGCGGCGTCCGAACGAGAACCAGGTTCCCCACGAGCTTCACGTCCTGAACGAAGGCCTCGATCTCGAGCCGCAGGCGGCGACCATCGATCACCTCGCGGGCAGGGACGGCGGTGGCATAGACGGATGCACCACTGCCGGCGGCTCGCTTGCCGATCCCGAGGCTCTTCAGATCACGGGACACCGTGGCCTGGGTGGCGTGGAACCCCCGCGACCGCAGGAGGCGGACAAGTTCAGCCTGGCTGCAGACGGCTTCCTCGGCGATGAGCTCGGCCAGGGCCTGCCGCCGGCCCACGGCGGCGCTCCTATGCGGCGGCTTGGCCAGCTGTGAATGATTATGCATTGTCGTGTATACTTATCCATGAACAACCGGCTGTCAACAAGAATGTTTGGCCGCCGTCGCCAGCCGGCCGGCACCCCGGGGGCCTAATCGGACCCTCAGGGGCGGGGGAGCTGAGCTTGAGGCGACCCAGTTGGCCATCAAGCATGCGCTACACTCGACTCTCATGAGCGAGCAGCGATGCGGGGTGGTCCATGAGTGAGCGGGTGATCCTCGTCGATCCGAGCGACGCGGAAATAGGGACTGAAGAGAAGCTCGTCGCCCACCGGCAAGGCGCCCTCCATCGGGCGCTTTCTATCTTTGTGATGAACGCAGCCGGAGATCTCTTGCTCCAGCGACGGAGCAACACGAAGTATCACTCCGGAGGATTGTGGTCCAACACCTGCTGCAGCCATCCACGGCCGGGAGAGGATACGGTTGACGCCGCACATCGGCGGTTGGGTGAGGAGATGGGATTCGACTGTGACCTCACCCCGGCATTCAGCTTCATCTATCGGGCCAACGTCGGAGAGGGTCTGACCGAGCATGAGCTCGATCATGTGTTGGTCGGTCGATTCGACGGCATACCTCGACCCGCTCCTGATGAGGTCGACGATTGGCGGTGGGCGAAGCTCGAGGATGTGCAAGGCGAGATCGACGCCCATCCCGAACTCTTTTCCGTCTGGTTTCGGACGGCGCTGGAAGGACTCCGCGCCCGCGGGTTCTTACCTTGACTCCGACGAAGCCGAGCCTCGATCGCGAAGACTCGTATCAACGACGCAAGTGCGCCGTCCTCAATAAGGAATTCTCTTCGCACCAAGAATCGTCTCCCCCCCGCCAGCGAAGGAGGCGCCATGCGACGCCACATCTTGCTCCGCCGGACCTTTCGCACGCTCTTCCTCATCCTTCTCCCTCTCGCCGACTTGATGCTCGTGAGGAGCGCAGCCCTAGCGGTGACCATCGACTTTCGGCGCATCGCAGTCACCGGCGATCAGGCCCCGGGCACGGATCCGGGAGTCACTTTCGAAGAGTTCGGCGGCCTTCCGGGCATCGGTGAAGACTTCCCCCCTCGACTCGACCGTGAGGGGAACCTGGACTTCCACGCCAAGCTCGTCGGACCCGGAATCAACAACGGCAACATGAATGACGGAAACGCTCTCGGCATCTGGAAGCAGACCGCCATGGGGTTGTCTCTCGTCGCCCGACAGGATGATCCTGCCCCCGGCACCGAGCCCGGTGTCGAGTTCATGGGGTTCCCTACTCCTCTCTCCACGGAAACGCCGCTCATCGCCGCGGGCCATGCCGCCTTCCTCGGCGGCCTCCGCGGCCCCGGCATCGATTTGAGCTTCATGACCAACGCCATCGGCATCTGGACCGACGCGCCTGGCCCGCTGACGCTTCTGTATCGGCTGGCTGACCCGGCTCCCGACCTCCCGCCTGGAAACGTGTTTCGCCTCTTTGCGCTGCCGCTCTTTACCAACGCCGGCAAGGTGGTCTTCGATGCCCTTTGGCGGGCTCCCGGCGATTCACCCAGCCTTCTCGTTCCCGACCAGGAAGGCTTCTGGAGCGACCGTTCGGGCGAGCTCCATGCCCTGGCGAAGGGCGGAGATACTGCTCCGATGACGGAGCCGGGGGTGGTTTTCGGCGAGGGTGGGCAGTTTGCCGTCGGAGGGGCGTTTCGCGGTTGGGACGCGAACCAGGACTGTCGCCTCGCCTTCAACGGCAACCTCAAGGGACCGGGGATTGACGATATGAACGACGAGGGGATCTGGGTCGAGAGTGCGAATGGATTCCTTCTCCTAGCGCGCGAGGGCGAGCTCGCACCCGGGGCGGGCCATCATGTGCGTTTCGGGGCCCCGAACGGCATCGACTGTTTCAGCGATGGTGTCCCCTTGCGCATGGACGCCGAGGGACACGTGATGTTTGGATCGCGGATGAGTGGGCCACAGGTGCCGTTCATGCGCTCGATCTGGACCAATCGCAACGGCGCCCTCGACCTCGTGGTGCAGGGCACCGATCCGCTGCCTGGCAGCGCACCCGGCGATCCTGCACCAGGGCTGCCGCCCGGATATACCTTCTCGCGGATGGTGATCGCCGAATTCAACGCCGACGGCCAGATCGCCTTCACCGGGGTTGTCACTTTCAACATGAACTTTGATGATCAGACTCAGGGTATCTGGTGGGAGAACCCCGGAGGCGTCCCCGGTCCCTTGAGCCTGCTCGTGCACGAGGGCGACCAGGTCCCCGGCGCCGACCCCGGCGTTCAATTCGAGGGTCTCAATCTCTTCCTGACCTTCAGCGACAACGGGCAGGCCGCTTTCCTTGCATCGCTGCGGGGCCCGGGGGTGAATGGGTCCAACAACATGGCTGTCTTCCTCACCGACCTCGAGGGTCAGATTCAGCTCGTCCTCCGCACCGGAATGCTCTTCGAGATCGGTGAGGACGCAAGCGATCTGCGTCCCATCGCCGTCATCCTGCCCGGCTTCATGAACGCCGAAGGAGAGCTCCCCCTCGAGCTCGACTTCACCGACGGTTCGAGCGGCCTCTTTACCGCTCGGATCGGCGAGACCACTACGGTCGAGCCCGACGCCGGCGCCGAGGCACCGCCGGCGATCGTTCGCCTGGATCCCAGCTTCCCCAACCCCATGCGCCTCTCGGCGGCTATCCCGTTCGTTCTGGGCGCGCCGAATCGAGTCGAGCTCACTATCCATGATGTGACCGGACGCGCCGTAGCTCGGCTGATCGATGGGGTTCGTAGCTCCGGCTCGCATGTCGCAACCTGGGGTGGTCGCGACCAGGCGGGTAGGCCGGTGGCCAATGGCGTCTACTTCGTCGAGCTCGCGGTTGGCGATACCCGAGCGCGCGAACGCCTGATCGTAGCTCGCTAACCGTCAGTCGCGGGACAGCAAGACCATGCTGATTATCCAACGCCAATGGGCGAATTCTATCCGAGCCGCGGTACGGGCGAAACGGCATCAGGTATCATCCACTTCGCAACTCCCTCTGTAGCTTGGATTGGGCACGGCGCCTTTGGCTCGTTTTCTCACTGTCAGAACGCGGAGGCCCGTCATGAAAATCTGCCGTCTATTACCCGATTACAGGGATTGGCACCGCCCGGCTTGGGCGTTTTCATTCGGCTCGGCGGTGGTGCTCCTGGCCACGTTAACGGTTGTCGCCCCCACCGCGCTCGCCTCCGATGCAAACTGGTCGGATCGGTTCGCGCCGCCTCCAGTCGGACAAGGCATCGTCCCAGGGATGTATACACGGGTCTTTGCGCAGACCGAGTTCCAGGGCGATCTCATCGTCGGCGGGGAGTTCGCACAGGCCGGTAACGTTTCGTCCCGTGGCATCGCCCGATGGGATGGCAGCTCCTGGCATCCCCCGGGATCGGGCCTGAATGGCAATGCCTACGCATTCGCCGTCTTCGAGGGCGACCTGATCGTCGGCGGTTACTTCACCGAAGCGGGCGGCGTCGCGGCGACCAATGTCGCCCGCTGGAAGGGGAGCTCCTGGAGTGCCCTCGGGACGGGACTCGGCACCGCGTCCTACGGAGCGGTGACGGCGCTAGCGGTCTACGGCGGCGAGCTCATTGCAGGCGGTGCGTTCACCCAGGCTGGTGCAAGCCCGGCGCATCTTGTTGCGCGCTGGGATGGAATGCGATGGTCGGAGCTCGGAGGGGGTGTCAGGGGAGACAACGCCGAGCGAGTAACGGCCCTTCTAACCTTTGGGAATGAACTGCTTGTCGGCGGTCATTTCGACCAGGCCGGAGGCCAGCCGATGTCCGGCATCGCCCGGTGGGACGGCATCACCTGGAGCAGTATGGGCGGCCAGGCACTCGGAGCCGGACCGTTTGTGAATGACCTGCTCGAGTTCGACAACCAACTGTATGCGGCCGGCGACTTCTATCCCATTGGAGAAGGCGTTGATGGGGTTGTGCGCTGGGACGGGACGACGTGGCAAATGGTCGGTGATGGCCTCGGGGGTGGAGGCGTCCAATCGCTCACGATTTATAACGGCCAGCTCGTAGCCGGCGGCTACTTCACTACCTCCGGGCCGGAGTCGATTCGCTTCGTGGCCCGCTGGGATGGCAATAGCTGGCAATCTCTCGGGAGTGGCGTCGACGGGGTCGTCTACTCGGTCGAGGCGAAAGGCATCGACCTCTTTGTCGGCGGGTGGTTCTCGCAGGCCGGTAACCGGCCCTCGAGTCGGATCGCGCAATGGACAGATGCCGCCGCCGCCATCCCCGAAGTCGACTCCCCGGCCTTAGCGATCGAACTCGCGCCGAACCTGCCCAATCCCTTCCATACGTCCACGACGATCTCGTATGCGCTAACCCAAGCAGCTCCGGTCTCGCTCTCGATTTTCGACGTTAACGGACGTTATGTCGCTACGCTTGTCCGCGAGCACCAGGGCGCAGGCGATCACCAAGCTGTTTGGGACGGCCGCGACGTCCTCGGTCATCGTGTGGCGGCTGGCATCTATGTCTATCGCCTCCAATCCGGTTCACAAGTGGAAGCGCGACGCATGCTCCGCCTCGATTGAACCGAGCTCAGCGGGCGATCACGACCTTCTGCACCTCGACCTGGCCGCCGGCTTCCAGCCGGAGGAAATAGACGCCGCTCGGGAGGGCGTCAGCGCGCGCATTGCGTCCGTCCCAGCGCCCGGTGTACTGCCCAGCCGCCTGAGAACGATCAGCGAGCAAAGCCACTTGCCTCCCCTGCACGTCAAAGACCGCGAGGCGATGGCGTCCGCCTTCCGGAAGCGTGTAGGCGAACTGAGTTCCGGATGCAAAGGGATTGGGGGCGGAGCGCCCGAGCCGCAGATTTCGAGCCGAGCTCACCTCGCCCTCGGCCACCGAGACCGTCCTCTCCTTCGTGCGAACATCGGCTTCGGTTGCCGCGTTGTACGGCAGCCAGAGCCATGGCGAGCGTGGAGCGTAGGGTGAATCGGTGACGATGCGGAGCCGCCAGTGATAGAGAGTCTCCGCAGTGAGGCCACCGACAAGTTGCGAGAGGGCGATGGCGCTGCCGTTGCTGCCCGGCACTCCGGTGTTGCTTGGAGGACCCGACACGAGCCCGGTGCCGTCGAAGAGCACGCCGGCCGGCTTGACCTTCCACTGGAGGCGGGCCCTGCCTCGCCCCGCTGGGGTGCGGGCGATCGCCCTCAGTCGGAAAGCGGATTCCGAGTCGGAGATCCCGAGAGGCCAGAGCGGTGACTCGTCGGTCCGAGCCTGGCGGGCGATGCGATCCAGCCCGTCGCCCTCGTTGCCGTAATGGACGAAGGTCCGGCCCTCGTCGGCCTCAGCGTTGTCGTACCCAGCGGCGCCGACGATGACGTCGGAGAAGCCATCGCCGTTCACGTCCCCGGCCGAAGCCACTGCCTCGCCGAATGCGCCCTGGTCGATCTCGGCGGTCCATGTCGCCGAAGCGCCGAGGCCCACAGACGAGCCCAGGTACACGAAAGCCCGTCCTTCGTTGTTCTGACCG
>JBIOUT010000309.1:0-6977 GCA_044867365.1 Candidatus Eiseniibacteriota bacterium
CGATCATCGTCCGGCAGCGGGGCACGAAGATCCATCCCGGTCCGCATGTCGGCAAGGGGCGCGACGACAGTCTCTTCGCTCTCCGCGACGGTTATGTCCATTTCGAGCGGATGGGCAAAGATCGCAAGCAAGTGTCCATCATGTCGGAGCGCAAGGGCGCGGCGGAGGCGACGAGTTAGGTGAAGCGCCGAGGCGCGCGGGGCGCGCCGGTCTCGGCCGGGGTGCCTCGCCGGAGCGAAATGGGGAGGGGACTTCCACACAAGGGAGTCCCCTCCTCGGTTTTTGAGGTGGGTAACTGAGATGGCCACCCACCCGGATCGGCGAGTGGCGGTGGTCATTCCTGCTCGTTTTGCATCCACCCGGTTTCCGGGAAAGGTGATAGCGCCGATTCAGGGCCGTCCGATGATTGCTCATGTGATCGAGCGAGCGCGCGGGGCGGCGCTTCCGCATCGGGTAGTGGTCGCCACCGATGACCCGCGAATCGCCGACGCTGCGGCCGCCGCCGGCGCCGAGGTGCGGACCACGTCGGCCGCGCATCCGAGCGGCACCGACCGCGTGGCCGAGGTGGCACGCGATCTCGATGCCGAGATTCTCGTCAATGTGCAGGCCGACGAGCCGCTCGTGCCGCCGGCGGCGATCGATCGCGCGGCGGAGCTACTTCTCGCGGACAAAGCGCTTGACATGGCGACGCTGGCGCATAGAGTGGACAAAGAGACGGCGCGCGATCCGAATGTGGTCAAGGTGGTGTGCGATCGTCGCTCGAACGCGCTTTATTTTTCCCGCCAGCCCATCCCCGCCATCCGTGATGGTGCGGTCGTGGAGTCGCCCCCGCATCTCAGGCACATCGGGATCTACGCTTATCGGCGGGACGTGCTTTTGGAGCTGGCGCGTACCCCTCCGACTGCGCTCGAGCAGATGGAGGGTCTCGAGCAACTGCGCGCCCTCGAGCTCGGGTTCAGGATTCGGGTCCAGGTGGTGGACTGGACCGTGCATGGCGTCGACACGCCTGCCGATCTCCGGCGCGTCGAGGCCTTGTTGGGCGGCAGCTCCGGCGCATTGATGGGCGTAACCGACGGGCGGACATTGATGGGCGGGCGAGGTTAGCGCCGCCCGAGGAGAGGGGGGACATGGCCAAATACATCTTCGTCACCGGCGGGGTGGTGTCGTCGCTGGGCAAAGGGATCGCCGCGGCCTCGATGGGACTCTTGCTCAAGAGCCGCGGTCTCAAGGTGACCCTCCAGAAGTTCGATCCCTATCTCAACGTCGATCCGGGGACCATGAGCCCCTTCCAGCACGGCGAGGTTTTCGTCACCGACGATGGCGCCGAGACCGATCTCGACCTCGGCCATTACGAGCGCTTCACCGACGTCAGCCTGTCGCGAAAGAACAACGTCACCGCCGGTCAGATCTACGACTCGATCATCACCAAGGAGCGTAGAGGCGATTATCTCGGCCGAACGGTGCAGGTCGTGCCGCACGTCACCGATGAGATCAAGCGCCGCATCACCGAAGTGGGAGACGCCCCCGGGGTGGACGTGGCCATCGTCGAGATCGGTGGCACGGTCGGCGACATCGAGGGATTGCCCTTCCACGAGGCGATCCGTCAGTTCCGACTCGAGCGCGGCAAGGAGAACACCCTCTTCATCCACCTCACCCTCGTCCCATACGTGCAGGCCGCGCGCGAGATCAAGACCAAGCCCACCCAGCATTCGGTGAAGGAGCTGCGGGAGATCGGCATCCAGCCCGATATTCTGCTCTGCCGGAGCGAGGTGCATCTGAGCAAGGATGTCCGGGACAAGATCGCTCTCTTCTGCAACGTCGCCCCCGAAGCGGTCATTGAGGCTCTCGATGTGCCCTCGGTGTACGAAGTGCCTCTCATGTTCCATCAGGGCGGCCTCGACGATCTGATCGTCCGCGCCCTCGGACTCCGCTGTGAGCCCCCGGAGCTCACCGCCTGGAAGGCGATGGTCGAGCGGCTCACCACCGCGCCGATCGGCGCCACCATCGCGGTCTGCGGCAAGTACACGGGGACGCGCGACGCCTACAAGTCGATCGCCGAAGCGATCACTCATGCCGGCGTCGCCAATGGCTGCCGGGTCGAGGTGAGATGGGTGGACGCCGAGCAGATCGAGGCTCGTGGCGCCGAGACCTACCTCCAGGATGTGGATGGGATCCTGGTCCCCGGCGCCTTCGGCGAGCGGGGGAGCGAGGGCAAGGTAGCGGCGGCGCGCTTCGCCCGCGAGCGGCGGATCCCCTATTTCGGCATCTGCTTCGGCTTGCACATGGCGGCGGTCGAGTTCGCACGCAACGTTTGTGGATTAGAAGGCGCCAACTCCTCGGAGCTGGATGCCGCCAGCCCGCACCCGATCATCGACTTGATGCCCGACCAGCGCGAGCAATCGCAGAAGGGCGGCACCATGCGGCTCGGCGCTTATGTCTGCCGGCTCAAACCCGGCGGCAAGGCGCGCGCCGCTTACCGCTCCGAAACCGTGGCCGAGCGCCATCGCCACCGTTACGAGGTGAATCTGCCGTACATCGATACGCTCGAGCAGCACGGCCTCAAGGTCACCGGAGTGAGTGAGTCGGGGCTCGTCGAGATTCTCGAGCTCCAAGATCATCCCTGGTTCGTCACCGTGCAATTCCACCCCGAGCTCCAGTCGCGTCCCGAACGCCCGCATCCCTTGTTCCGCGACTTCGTCGCCGCCGCTCTCGTGCATGCCAAAAGCGGGAACGGGGTGAATGCGCACCACTCGGCGCATGCCGACGAGGGGGCGCTCGACCCGGCGACGGCGGGGTGAGCCGCCGGAGTATCGATGGCGCTTCCGATCGATGGCGCGACCATCTTCGGCGAAGGCAGGCTCGGGGTCATTGCCGGCCCGTGCGTCGCTGAAGATCGCGGGCTCTGTCTCGAGGTCGCCCGCGAGCTCAAGCGAATCGCCGGCCGGCTCGACCTTCCGCTCGTCTTCAAGTCGTCTTACGCCAAGGAGAATCGGAGCTCGATCGGATCCTATCGAGGGCCGGGGCTCGGAGCCGGGCTCGAGATCCTCGCCACGGTGCGGAGCGAGGTAGGTCTACCCGTTCTCTCCGATGTCCATGCTCCGGAGGAAGCTGAGCCGGCGGCGCGAGTCCTCGATATCTTGCAGGTGCCGGCGTTCCTCTGCCGGCAGACGCCGCTCCTTCTTGCCTGCGGCGCCGCCGGCAAACCGGTCAATGTCAAGAAGGGACAGTTCGTCGCCCCTGAGGACATGATCGGCGCGGTCGAGAAGCTGCGGAGTGCGGGATGTCCGGGGATCCTTCTCACCGAGAGAGGCTCGACCTTCGGTTATCACGATCTGGTCGTCGACATGCGCTCGTTCATTCGCATGGCCTTCGCCGGCGTGATTACCGTCTATGACGTGACTCACAGCCTGCAGAAGCCCGGAGGTCCGGTGACCGGCGGCGAGCGCGAGTTCGCCCTGCCGCTGGCGCGGGCGGCGGTGGCGGCGGGGGCGCAGGCGGTGTTTCTCGAGACCCATCCCGACCCCGCGCATGCTCGTTCCGATGCCGCAACCCAGCTGCCGCTCGCCGCAGTCGAGCGGCTCCTCGGCGAGCTCAAGCGAGTGCACGCGGCGATCGGTCCCGGCCGGGCGGCTCCAGTCCATGCCGGATAGCGCGAGCCAGTCGGTGGGGAGAGCGCCGGTGGGACGGGCAACGGTGGCGCGAGCGCCGGATCTCCTGGCGGAACCGATCGAGATCCTTTTTCTCGATGTCGACGGAGTGCTCGCCGACGGCGGTATCCTGCTTGCCGAAGGGCTCGAGCTCAAGCGGTTCGCCGCCCGCGACGGAGCGGGGGCCTGGATCGCCGCGCGCGCCGGACTGCCGCTCGTGCTCGTCACCTATCGGGAGTCCGAGGCGGTGCGCCGTCGCGCCGCCGAGCTCGACATGGAGGCGCTGCAACAGGTGCGTGACAAGGCGAAAGCGGTGCGCGAGACGTGCGCCAAGCGCAAGATCGATCCTGCCGCGGCGGCATTCATGGGCGACGACATCGTCGATCTCGAGGCGATGCGCGTGGTGGGCCTGACCCTGGCGCCGCGCGACGCCGCTCCGCCGGCGCTACGCTTGGCGAAGATCGTGACCGGTGCGGAGGGGGGGCAGGGAGCGGTGCGCGAAGCGGTGGAGACGATCCTCTGGCTCAATCGTGCCCTCCTTGAGCGAAAGGAGCGGAGCGGTGCGCGGACCAGTAGGGCGCGGGCCAGTGGGGCGCGGACCGGCAGAGCGCACCGGACGAGCCGCGTCAAACTCCGAAAAGGTAGTCATCATGGATCGAGCTGAGCGCGTTCTCTTGCGCTCCGACTTGAGCCCGGAGGCGCTTCGCGCTCTTCCTCCTCATGAAGTGGCGCGGGAAGTGGCGCGGATCGAATCCGAGGCGGTGGCTCAGCTAGCCCATCGCCTGGGCCCCGCTTTCGATCGCGCGGTCGATCTTCTCGCCGCGCTCAGAGGTCGTCTCGTCATCTCCGGCGCCGGAAAATCGGGGCTCGTCGGTGTTCGGATCGCAGCGACCTTGAGCTCGACCGGAACTCCTTCCTCTTTTCTCCATCCGGCGGATGCCCTGCATGGCGATCTCGGTCTCTTGCGCGCCGAGGATGCGGTCCTCCTCATCTCGAAGAGCGGCGACACCGAAGAGCTCCATAAGCTCGTGCCGATCTTGCGGCGCCTCAAAGTCCCCATTCTCCTCATCACCGGCGACCCGGACTCGACACTCGCCCGGCAAGCCGATGTCGTTCTCGATCACGGCCGCCCGCGCGAGGCATGTCCCTTCGGCATCGCGCCGACGTCCTCGGCCACCGCCGCCGCGGTCATCGGCGACGCCCTGGCGGTCGCTCTCCTGGTGCGCCGCGGCGTCACGCCCCGCGACCTCGCCTTCCTTCATCCCGGCGGAGTGATCGGGCGGGCGATGACGATGGAGGTGGGGGAGGTGATGCACCAGGGCGAGGCGATGCCGCGCATCTCCGACACGGCGCGATTAGGCGATGCGCTCGGCGAGATGATCTCCAAACGACTGGGGATGACGACGGTCGTCGACGATCGCGGCGTCCTTGCCGGCATTCTCACCGACGGAGATTTCAAACGCATTCTCCTCCGCCATCCCAATCCGCTCGATCTCGAGGTCAAAGAAGTGATGAGCCGGAGCCCACGCACGATTCATCGACAGGCGTTGCTCGCCGAAGCGGTGCGCCGCATGGAGGAGAACGAACCCGGTCCCATCACTTCACTCATCGTCGTCGATGCGGAGGCGCGCCCGCTCGGAGTCGTGCATCTTCACGACTGTCTCCGTCCGCCCCGCTGAGCCATCGTCCACTTGCCCCACCGAGTCCCTTCCATCGCCCGATGTCCTTCGTGAAGCGTCCTCCTTGCGCCGAGTCGCGCATCGATCTGGGACTTATCTGCTTGGCATATTAGTTGCTTGAAACCACGCCTCCGCTTCAGCTAGGCTCCGAGTTGCCGATGACTGGAGTAGGGCTCGTGCGCCGGACGAGGCATGGCGCCTCGGAGATGTTTCTGACGGCGATGCTGTGGCTCGCCGGCAAGGCGCCGCGGCGATTGACCATCGCCTTCTTCGCCGCCGTGGGCCACGTGGGTTACCACCTTCTCGGGCGTGATCGGAAACGGATCCTCGCTCGTCTCGAGGTGGTGATGCCGGGACTCACGGCGCGTCAACGGCGGCGATTCACTCGCCGGGTGTTCGTCGAGCTGGGGAAGAATGCAGCCGACGTCTTTCGCTTGAGCCAGCGGCCCGCCGGCGAGCTCGTGCGACTCGTCGACGTGGTAGGGGAGGATCACTTCGCGGCGGCCCGGGCCGCAGGTCGAGGGGTGGTGGCGGTGACCGGGCACCTGGGAGCCTGGGAGCTGGTTCCCGGTTACTTCGCTCAACGCGGGATGGAGGTGGCAGTGGTGGCCCGGCACCTCAAGTATCCCCGCTTGGATAAGCGACTTGGCGAGCTACGAACCCGATGGGGGGTCACCGTGGTCCATGAAGGTGGGGATCTCCGGCCGGCTCTCAAGGTGCTCGCCAAGGGAGGGGCGGTGGGGATCCTCATCGACCAGGATCGGCGGTCGCGGGGAGTGTGGACGCCGTTCCTCGGCCGCCCGGCTCGCTCGCCCTTCGGGCCGGTCGAGCTGGCGCGGCGCACCGGCGCCGGGCTCGTCGCCATGGGGATACGCCGCGTCGGCGGGCGACATCGAATCACCGTATTGCCGCCAGTGGATGTCGACTGGGAGCGGCCGGGAGTGGAAGAGGCGGTCGCGGCGGGACTCTTGAGATCGATCGAGTCGTTGCTCTGGCAGAGTCCCGAGCAGTGGACCTGGATGTATGAGCCGTGGTCGAGCGAAGCGCTCGAGGGGAGTTCGATGACTGCAGACGTCGAGCGAGGAACTCCGACAATGCAAACCGACGCCGAAGCGACGGCCGTCGAAGCGCGCCGTCCCGCGGCGAACGGGAGTCGGACGGCGCTCCGCGCGGTGACCCTTCTCCTGGCGCTCGGTTTCTGGCTCGGTGGTTGCGGGGGGGAGGAAAGCTCCTCGGGTCCAGGCGCGCGTGCGATGCCGGCGCCCGCCCCCGGTCACCGCGGGCCGCCCGATCAGGAGATCACCCAATTCATCTTGCGCGAGAACGACGAGCAGGGCCGGCTCGCCTGGATCTTGCGCTCGGCGCAAGCCCGAATCTACGAGGCCGACGACGAGGTCGAGGCCGAGCCGGTGCAGATCGACTTCTACGACCGGAGCGGACAGGTGAGCTCGGTTCTCACCGCCGACCGCGGGGTCATCGCCCGGCGGACGAACGACATGCGGGCGCTGGGCCACGTCGTCGTCCGCAATCGTCAAGGGGATGAGCTCCAGACCGAAGAGCTCCAGTACTCGGCCCGGCGGCAGAAGATCACGACCGACAAGTTCGTGCGCATCATTCGTGGCCGCGATGTCCTCACCGGCTACGGGCTCTT
>JBIOUT010000310.1:0-2130 GCA_044867365.1 Candidatus Eiseniibacteriota bacterium
GCTCGGCGACCCCGAGGCGCAGGTGATGCTGCCGCTCCTCGGCGGAGAGCTCGCGCCGTCGATGGCGGCGGCGGCCCGTGGGGTGCTCGCCGGGGGAGAGGCGCCGGCCGCTCCCGGAATCGGGGCCGCGGCCTGCGCGGTTCTCGCCGCTCCCGGCTATCCCGAGTCTCCGGTCGTCGGCCGGCCGATCGACGGCCTGCCGATCAAGGATGAAGGTGTCGTCGTGTTCCACGCCGGGACCCGGCGGGATGGAGATCGCCTGTTGACCGCCGGCGGCAGGGTGCTGGGGGTGACGGGATTGGCGCGTGATCTTCCCGAGGCGCTTTCCCGCGCCTATCGCGCCGCCGATGCGATCGAGTTCGAGGGGAAGCAGATGCGGCGGGACATCGGCCAGCGGGCGCTCGTGCGGAAGGCGTGATCGCGCTCGCTCGGAGCTGATTGCGCTCGATCGAGCGACAAGGAGGGGATGTGGCACAGAAGCCGCTTGTGGGAATCGTCTTCGGCTCGGAGTCGGATCGCGAAGTGATGGCGGAAGCGGGGGCGACGCTCGAGCGTTTCGGGATCCCGTTCGAGATGGAGGTGCTTTCGGCCCACCGCAATCCCGAGCGCACCGCGCGCTACGCCCGCGACGCCGCCGATCGCGGCATGAAGCTCTTGATCGCGGGCGCCGGCATGGCCGCTCATCTGGGGGGCGTCGTGGCGGCGCAAACCCGCTTGCCGGTCATCGGCGTGCCGCTGCCCGGATCGGCCCTCCAGGGGCTCGATGCGCTCCTCTCGATGGTGCAGATGCCGGGCGGGGTGCCGGTGGCGACGATGGCGATCGGCAAAGCCGGAGCAGGGAATGCGGCCATCTTCGCCGCGCGCGTCCTCGCCCTCGGTGACCCGGCGCTCGCCGCCCGCCTCGACGAGTTCACCCGCGAGCTCGAGACCGGGGCGAGGAAGACCTGAGCCCGCCCATGCGGGGGCCCGGAAAGTGACAACCTCGTTGTCATGTTTCAGCTGAAACATTCGGGGCCGGCGATGGCGCCGGCAAAGGCCCCACGATTCGAGTCGAGCTGACCGCCGGCGGCCCGGAACTTGAAGTCGTCGCCCATGCGCTGCGCTCGGGGGGAGTCGCGGTCGTGCCCACCGACACCCTGTACGGCTTCTCCGCTCGCTACGATCGCCCGAGCGGCATACAGCGCATCGCCGCCATCAAGGGGCGAAGCGAATCCGATCCGTTCCTGTTGCTCATCGCGCAGGCGAGCGACCTGGCGCTCCTCACCGCCACCCCGCCCCCGCCCGCGGTCATCGATCGCCTCTGGCCGGGCCCAGTGACCGTCCTCTTGCGCGCTCGCCCGGGGCTCCCTTCCTGGCTCATCTCGGAGAGCGGCACGGTGGCCGTGCGCCTGCCGGCAGATTCTCTCGTCCGCGAGCTCATCGGCCGGGTCGGGGTTCCCATCGTCTCGACCTCGGTCAATCGTCATGGCGAGCCGCCGCTCGGCGATCCGGCAGCGATCGGGGGGCGCTTCGGTGCGCTCGTCGATGTCATCGCCGATGCGGGACGTCGCCAGAGCCTCGTTCCCTCGACCCTCGTCGATCTCACGCAGCGCCCTCCCGTCGTCCTTCGCCAAGGTCAGGCAACACCCGATATGGATGAGCTCGATCGTCTCCTCGCCGCCGGCGGGGAAGAAGGCCGCCAATCTTGACACTTCTCGCATCTCCGCCGTAGCATTCGCCGGTGGCACCACCGAGTGACAAGCCCTTCCAGATTCTCTTCGTCTGCACCGGGAACACCTGCCGGAGCCCGATGGCGGAAGCGCTCTTGCGCCACCATCTGCCGCCGGCCCTCGCCGATCAGATTCGAGTGGTTTCAGCCGGCACCCATGCCGACGGCGGTATGCCGGCGAGCCCGCTGGCCGTGCTGACCGGCGCGCGACGAGGCATCGATCTTAGAGGTCATCGATCGCGCCAGCTCACCGCCGAGCTCATCCGCCAGTCCGACCTCATCCTCGGGATGGAAAGCCACCATGTCGATGCCGTCCTTGCCCTCGAGCCATCGAGTCGAGGCCGCGTTTTTCTCCTGAGCGAAGTCGATTCTCCGCCGGGGCAAGCGGTCGAGGGAATTCACGATCCGATGGGAGGATCGCC
>JBIOUT010000311.1:0-2251 GCA_044867365.1 Candidatus Eiseniibacteriota bacterium
TCTTGTTGGGGTTGCCGTTGGAGTAGGTGAAGCCGGCAACGGGCGCCGTGCATGGCGTGGCGGTCGGGGCGCAGACGAGCGAGTTCTGCACCGACATGATGATGCCGGTCGCGGCGCAGGCGCTGCACACCTCCTCGAGCGCCAGGATGTAGCTCAAGAAGTCGAGCCCCGCTCCGCCGTAATCGGGGTCGACGCACATGCCCATGAACCCCGCTTCGCTCAGCCGGCGAACGTTCTCCCAGGGGAACTCGCGACTCTCGTCGGTATGGGCGGCGCGCGGCGCGATCTCCCTCTCCGATAGATCGCGGGCGGCGTCGCGGATCATCCGTTGCTCTTCACTCAGCTCGAAATCCATGGCGCTTGAGCTCTGATGTGATTCGGAGCCGGCTACTCGCTGTACTCGTAGAAACCGCGCCCGCTCTTACGGCCCAGGCGGCCGGCCGCCACCATCTTCTTGAGCAGCGGACAGGGCCGGTACTTGGGATCGCCGAAGCCCTGGTGGAGAACCTCCATGATGTGGAGGCAGATGTCGAGGCCGATCAGGTCGGCGAGGGCACGCGGGCCCATGGGATGGTTCATCCCCAGCTTCATCACCGTGTCGATCGCTTCGACGTCGGCGACTCCCTCCATCAGGGCGTAGATCGACTCGTTGATCATCGGCATGAGGAGCCGATTGGAGATGAAGCCCGGGTAGTCCTGCACCTCGACCGGGGTCTTGCCCAGCTTGAGGCTCAGATCGCGCACCGTCTCGCTGGTGGGATCGGATGTGCACAGGCCCCGGATGACCTCGACCAGCTTCATCACCGGCACCGGGTTCATGAAGTGCATGCCGATGACCCGCTCCGGATGGCGGGTGTGGGCGGCGATATCGGTGATCGAGATCGAGGAGGTGTTGGAAGCGAGAATCGTCTCCGGGCGGCAGACCGAGTCGAGGGAGGAGAAAACCTCGTGCTTGACCTGGGCGTCTTCGGTCACCGCTTCGATCACGATGTCGCATTTCGACGCCGAGGAGAAGGAGACCGAAGTGCGGATGCGATCGAGGGTCTCGGTCTTTTCCGCCTCGCTGATCTTGTCCGCCTTGACCATGCGGTCGAGATTGCGGGCGATGGTGGCCATCGCCCGGGTCAGGAACTCCTCGCCGACATCGATGAGCCAGACCATGTGTCCGGTCTGGGCGAAGACATGCGCGATGCCGTTCCCCATCGTCCCCGCCCCGACGACCCCCACCGTGCTTACCCGCCGGGCTCCGGCCTGGATCGAGGGAGCTTCGGTGGAGACCGCCTGCGACCCCGTCCCCTGCCCTTGAGCAGCGCCTCCGCGTCTGTTCGAGGCGCCCGCCGCCGCTCGTGCCTCGGTGAGGCCTGTCGCGTCGCTCATCGCTCCTCCTCCCGGTCGTTAGACCCGCTCGATCACCGTCAGACCCGCTCGATCGCCATCGCCACCGCATTGCCTCCACCGAGGCAGAGAGTGGCGAGCCCCTTCTTCTTGCTCTGTGCCGCCAGCGCCTGCACGAGTGTCGCCACCAGGCGGGCGCCTGAAGCGCCGATCGGATGGCCGAGCGCGATCGCTCCGCCATTCACATTGACCCGCTCCCAATCCCAGCCCAGCTCGCGCCCGTCGACGAGTGACTGGGCAGCGAAAGCCTCGTTCGACTCGATCAGATCCCAGTGGTCGATGGCGACCCCCATCTTTCGCATGAGCTTCTGCACGGCGATGACCGGAGCATAGAAGACCATCTCGGGCTCGGCGCCGCCGGTTGCGTAATCGATGATCCGAGCTTCCGGATGGAGCCCGAGCTCCTTCGCCCGCGCCTCGCTCACCACCACCATCGCCGCCGCGCCATCGTTGAGTCCGGGAGCATTGCCGGCGGTGACCGTGCCCCCCTCCTCGAAGACCGGCTTCAACTTGGCCAGCACCTCGAGCGAGGTATCGCGCCGCGGGCTCTCGTCGGTCGTGAACTTGAGCGGCTCGCCCTTCTTCTGCGGCACCTCGACCGGGACGATCTCCTTGGAGAATCGGCAGGCGTCGATGGCCGCCGCCGCCTTGCGGTGGCTGTCGAGGGCGTAGCGGTCCTGGTCTTCGCGGCTCACGTTGAATTTGCGGGCAATGAGCTCGGCCGCGTTCCCCATGTGGAAGTCGTTGAAGGAATCCCAGAGCCCGTCGAGGACGACCGCGTCCTGCATCGGAACGCCGCCGAGCCGGATCCCGGTCCGCGCCCCGGAGAGCAGGAACGGAGCCTGCGACATGCTCT
>JBIOUT010000312.1:0-12382 GCA_044867365.1 Candidatus Eiseniibacteriota bacterium
GCCGCACCACCCCCACCTTGCCGGTGGCGGCGGCGGTCGTCTCGCTGCCCATCGTCGCTCCGAGATAGACCCCGTGGGTCCAGTTGAAGCTCTGGAGCACGAGAGGCACGGTGGTGCTCCGGCGCCCGCCGAAGATGATGGCGGAGATCGGCACTCCCCCCGGGTCATCGACATGCTTCGACAGAGCGGGATTGTTGGTCATGGGGGTCGTGAATCGGCTGTTGGGGTGCGCCGCGGGCTTTCCCGAGCCGGGCTGCCAGGGCCTCCCTTGCCAATCCACGAGGCCGGCCGGCGGCTCCTCGTCCTTACCTTCCCACCAGACATCCCCGTCGGGGGTCATGGCGACGTTGGTGAACAGGGTGTCGTGGGAGACCATCTCCATCGCGTTGGCGTTGGACTTCCGGCTGGTGCCTGGCGCCACGCCGAAGTACCCCGCCTCGGGATTGATCGCCCAGAGCCGGCCGTCCGGTCCGACTCGCATCCAGGCGATGTCGTCGCCCACCGTCCACACCTTCCAGCCGCTGAAATGTTTGGGCGGGATGAGCATGGCAAAGTTGGTCTTCCCGCAAGCGCTGGGGAAAGCGGCGGCGACATACGTCGTCTCTCCCTGCGGGCTCTCCACCCCGAGAATGAGCATGTGCTCGGCGAGCCAGCCCTCTTTCCGCCCCAGATAGGAACCGATCCTCAAGGCCAAGCACTTCTTTCCCAAGAGGACATTGCCGCCGTAGCCGCTGCCGATCGACCAGATCGCGTCGTCCTGCGGGAAGTGGCAGATGTAACGTCGATCGGGATTCAGGTCGAGAGTGGAATGCAGGCCGCGATTGAAGTCGGTCGAGTCGCCCAGCATCTCCAGAGCCGCATCGCCCATGCGCGTCATGATCCGCATGTTGAGCACACATAGACGCTGTCGGTGATCTCGATGCCGATCTTGGCGTAAGGCGAACCAATCGGCCCCATCACATAGGGGATCACATACATGGTGCGGCCTTGCATCGAGCCGGTGAAGAGCTCGCGCAGCTTGCCGTAGGCTTCGGCGGGAGCCATCCAGTTGTTGGTCGGGCCGGCTTCCTCTTTGGTCGGAGTGCAGATGAACGTGAGGTGCTCGACCCGGGCGACATCGTTGGGGTCCGAGCGATGGAGATAGCAGCCGGGTCGCTTCTCGGGATTGAGCGGGATCAGCACTCCGGCTTTCACTGCCTCTTCGGTGAGCCGCTGGCGCTCGGCCTCGGATCCATCGCACCAGACGATCCGATCGGGCCGAGTCATGCCGGCCATCTCCTCGACCCATCGGATGACGTGCGGGTTCGTCGTCCTTGGTTTCGCTGCCTGTTCGTAAATCGTGCTCACGCTCGTCCCTTCTCACCGCCGACTTCGCCGCCGCTGCCGGCAGGCTCGGCCGGAAACCATGCCGGCACGAATCATATCACGCCGCAGGGCCATCCCATGCCGCCGGCCCGGCCCGAAACCGCCACCGTCCGAAGCGGTCCGCCTCCAAAGCATCTCCTTTGCCGATCGGCAGCTCGAGCCTGCGGCTTGACAGGATCGGACGCTCGACTAGGGTAGCCCGCCGTGTGGATCGTCTGGGCCACCACGTGCTCCGTCCTGCACGCCGTCTCGAGCGCGATGATGAAGCGAGTGGTGGAACGCTCGCCGCTCCTCGCCTCCACCATCCTATCGGTGGCCTTCGGCTTTCCTGTCTATGTCGTCTTGATCGCGGTGACGGGAGTGCCGGACATTCGGCCCGGATTCGTCCCCGCGCTCCTCGCCGGGCTCGTCCTCAACATCATTACTATTCCGCTCCGCAACCTGGCGCTCCGCATCTCTCCACTCTCGCTCACCATTCCCTATCTTGCCTTCACTCCGCTCTTCCTGCTCGCCACCGAAGCGTTGATGCTCGGCGATCGGCCCGGAGTTCGCGGCACCTTGGGAGTCGTCCTCATCGTCATCGGCGCTTTCGTCCTCCAGTTTCGAGGCGGGCCGTTGGGGATATCGGAGGCATTCCGGGGGATCACGCGCGAGCGCGGAAGCCTTATCATGCTGGGGGTGGCCGCCCTCTGGAGCGTCACCAGTGTGCTCGATAAGATCTGCGTTCTCGCCAGCTCTCCGGTCTTCTATCTGGTCGTCTTCGACGTCCTCTATGTCGTGGGATCGCTGCCGATCCTCGTCGCGAAGCGCCGCCCTCTTCTCCCCACCGCAAGGCGAGAGTGGCGCCCGTTGGCGGCGATCGCCGCTCTCCACATCGGAACAGTCCTGGCTCAAATGGTGGCGATCCGCCTCACGCTCGTGAGCTATGTCATCGCCATCAAGCGGGCGGGGATGCTCTTGAGCGTGGTCATCGGCGCGGTTTTCTTTGGCGAACGACCGCTCCGGCAGCGACTCCTGGGCGCCATGGTCATGTCGGCGGGAGTGGCGCTCGTTCTCACCGGCTGCAGCTCGCGGTCGGAGAAGACCCTGGGACCGGGGCCGGGCCCCGGACCCGGCTCTCGAATCATTCGCATTCCGGCAGACTTCGCGTCGATCCAGGAGGGACTGGACGCGGCCGATCCCGGAGACACCGTGCTCGTGGCCTCCGGAACGTACAACCTCGCGGGCGATCGCGATCTCACCTTTCGTGGCAAGAATGTCGTTCTGCGCTCGGAGGCGGGGACCCAGGCCACGGTCATCGATTGCATGGGAGGGGGGCGCGGCTTCGTCATCGACGGCGGAGAGAGCGAGGCGGCGGTCATCGCCGGTTTCACCATCCTCGCGGGAGAGGCTCCCGGCGCGCCCGCGGCGAGTCGGCCGGGCGCCGGCGGGGGAATGTATTGCGGCAAGGCCTCCCCGACCGTCATCGACTGTCGCTTCAGCCGCAATCACGCCAACCTGGGAGGCGGGGTCTATTGCGACTCTCTTTCCGCTCCCACATTTCGGCGCTGCATCTTCACTTCCAACTCGGCGGTGAGCGGCGGAGCGCTCTTCTGCAACTCGGCTTCACCGCTGATCGAGGAGTGCACCTTCACCGGCAACACCGCCTCGACCCTGGGCGGCGGCCTCGCCGCGATCGGCTACTCCTCTCCCACGCTCGAGCGCTGTCTCATCGCCTTGAACAGCGCTGGACAGTCGGGAGGCGGTGTCTTCGTCTTTGGTTTCACCTCCTCCAAGCTGGAGGTCATCGGCTGCACCTTCGCGGAAAATGTCGCGGTCACCGGCGGTGGCGGCGGCGGGCTCTATCTTCGCGGTGCTCCCTCGGTCACCTTGGCCAACACCATTATCGCCTTCAGCGCCCGCAGCAACGCGGTGACCTGCGCCGCAGGCGATCCAGTGACTCTGCGGATCACCTGCTCGGACATCTTCGGCAATCCGGGCGGCGATTGGGAAGGCTGCATCGCCGATCAGGCGGGAATGAGCGGGAACATCTCGGAAGATCCGCTCTTCTGCGCCGCGGGAATCGGCGACTATCGCCTTACCCCGGAATCGCCTTGCGCACCCGCCAACTCGGGGACGTGCAGGCTGATCGGAGCACTCGCCGAGTTCGGGGCGTGCAATCCGATCCCCGGGCCTTAGCGATCGGGCTCGCCGACGGTCACTCGCTCGGCGAGGAGCTCCTGCAGGCAGGCGATCTCGGATTCGCCGCCGCGCCGCAAGGCCTCGATCGCCTCCACCGCCGCCGCCGCCCCCGACAGGGTGGTGATGCACGGCACGTTGTGCTGAACTGCAGCGGTGCGCAGCGCCCAGCCGTCACGGAACGACGAGGCTCCGAGCGGAGTGTTGATCATGAGATCGATCTTCCGGTTCTTGATCGCGTCGACTCCGTTCGGGCGGCCCTCGCTCACCTTGAGCATGTCCTCGACCTCGAGCGCCGAGGCGCGAAGCGCCGCCGCGGTGCCGCGGGTGGCGGCGAGGCGGAAGCCGAGATGCGCCAGGCGCCGGGCGATCGGGACGGCGGCCGCCTTGTCGCGCTCATTGACGGTGATGAAAGCGGTGCCGCTCGCCGGGAGTCGGGTTCCGGCGCCCAGCATCGCTTTGTAGAAGGCCAAGCCGAACTCGTGCCCCACCCCCATCACCTCCCCGGTCGAGCGCATCTCCGGCGACAGCTTGGGATCGACTCGCGGGAACTTGATGAAGGGGAAGACCGGGGCTTTCACGTAATAGCGATCCACCGCCAGATCGCGGGTGAGCCCGAGCTCGCTCAACGTTCTCCCCAGCATGAGCCGGGTGGCGACCTTGGCGAGCGGCACACCGGTCGCCTTGGCGACATAGGGCACGGTGCGCGAGGCGCGGGGATTGACCTCGAGCACATAGAGCCGGCCGTCCGCGATCGCGTACTGGACGTTCATCAAGCCCACCACCTGCAGGCTGCGAGCCATGGTGCGAGTGATCTCGCGGATCTCCTCGAGGTGATGATCCTTGACCCGAAAGGTGGGGAGGACGCAGCAGGAATCGCCACTATGCACTCCCGCTTCTTCGATATGCTGCATGATCCCGGCGATGACGCAGGCGCCGGTTCGATCGCCGAGAGCGTCGACATCCACCTCGATCGCGTCCTCGAGGAACTTGTCGATGAGGACCGGCCGGTCGGGAGCGGCATCGAAAGCCGCGGTCAGATAATGGTGAAACTCCTCCGCTCCGTAGACGATGGCCATGCCGCGTCCCCCGAGCACATAGGAAGGTCGGAGGAGAAGAGGGAAGCCGAGCCGGGCGGCGGCCTCGTCGGCTTCCTCGAGCCGGCGGGCGACGGCGTGCTCCGGATGGGCAATCCCCAGTCGATCGAGGAAGGCGGCGAAACGCTCGCGGTCCTCGGCGAGATCGACCGAGTCGGGAGGAGTGCCCAGGATGGGCACCCCCGCGCGATGGAGCGGACCGGTGAGATTGAGCGGAGTCTGGCCGCCGAAGCCGACGATGACGCCGTCGGGCTTCTCTCGCTCGAACACCTCGAGCACGTCCTCGAGCGTGAGCGGCTCGAAGTAGAGACGATCGCTCGTGTCGTAATCGGTCGACACCGTCTCCGGGTTGCAGTTCACCATGATGCTCGACACCCCTTCTTCACGCAGAGCGAAGGAGGCGTGACAGCAGCAGTAGTCGAACTCGATCCCCTGACCGATGCGGTTGGGGCCGCTGCCCAGGATCATGACCTTCCTGCCCGGGCCTGGATCGCTCTCGTCCTCCTCTTCGTAGGCGGAGTACAGATAAGGAGTGAAGGATTCGAACTCGGCGGCGCAGGTGTCGACGCGCTTGAATACCGGCCGAATGCCCGAGGCCCGGCGCCTGGCCCGCACCTCGTCCTCGCCGGCGCCGCTTAGATGAGCGATGCGGCGATCCGAGAAGCCGAAGCGCTTGGCGGTGCGAAGGGTCTCGTCGTCGATCTCGGCGAGCGGTCGATTGCGGAGCCGGCGCTGGAACTCGGCGAACTGCTGGACCTGGTCGAGGAACCATGCATCGACATGGGTGAGGACGCTGAGCTCGCGGATGCTCCAGCCCTGCTCGAAGGCATGGACCATGAGATGCAGCCGGTTCTCACTCGGATTACCAAGCAAGCGGGCCAGCTCGTCGTTCGACATCGGTCCAGGGCGAAACGGGCGCACGGCTTCCAGGGAGCGCAGAGCCTTGAACAGCGATTCCTTGAAGGTGCGCCCGATCGCCATCACCTCGCCCACCGACTTCATCTGGGTGCCCAGGATCGAGTCAGCGCCGGGGAACTTCTCGAAGGCGAATTTGGGGATCTTGGTGACGACATAGTCGAGGGTCGGCTCGAATGCCGCCGGGGTCTTGCGGGTGATGTCGTTGGGAATCTCGTCGAGGGTGTAGCCGATGGCGAGCTTGGCTGCGATCTTGGCGATTGGGAACCCGGTGGCCTTGGAGGCCAGCGCCGAGGAGCGGGAGACCCGCGGGTTCATCTCGATGACCACGAGCCGCCCGGTGTCGGGATCGACGGCGAACTGCACGTTCGAGCCCCCGGTATCGACGCTCACCCGGCGCATAATGGCGGCGGCGGCGTCCCGCATCCGCTGATACTCCCGGTCGGTGAGGGTCTGCGCCGGCGCCACGGTCAGCGAGTCGCCGGTATGCACCCCCATCGGATCGAAGTTCTCGATCGAGCAGACGACGACCACATTGTCCTTGAGGTCGCGCATGACCTCGAGCTCGTACTCCTTCCAGCCGAGGAGCGACTCCTCGACCAGCACTTGCCTCACCGGAGAGAGATCGAGCCCGCGGCGGACGATGGTCTCGCATTCCTCGGCGTTGTAAGCGGTTCCTCCCCCACTCCCTCCCAGAGTGAAGGAAGGACGGATGATCACCGGATATCCGGTCTCCTCGGCGAAGGCGAGAGCGGCGGCGACGTTCGAGACGAGGACGCTCACCGGCACCTCGAGACCGATCTCGAGCATCGCCCGCTTGAATCTCGCGCGATCCTCGGCGATGCCGATGGCTTCGATGCTGGCGCCGATCACCTCGACGCCGTACCTCTCGAGCGCTCCGCCCTCGGCGAGCGCCATGGTCAGGTTGAGCCCGGTCTGGCCGCCTACCGTCGGCAGGAGCGCGTCCGGCTTCTCGCGGGCAATGATCGTCTCGAGCACCTCGGGGACCAGCGGCTCGACGTACGTGCGATCGGCGAGCTCGGGATCGGTCATGATGGTGGCCGGGTTCGAATTGACGAGCACCACCTCGAGCCCTTCGGCCTTGAGTGCCTTGATCGCCTGGGTGCCGGAGTAATCGAACTCGCAAGCCTGGCCGATGACGATGGGCCCCGAGCCGACGACGAGAATGCGGTGGAGATCGGGCCGCCGCGGCATCAGGCGCGCTCTCGGACGGTGCGGCGGAGGCGCCCGCGTGCGGCCGGCGAATCGCCGGAGGAGGCCGACCATTCGCGCATCAAGCCGGCGAACCGCTCGAACAGATAGTGAGCATCGTGCGGTCCGGGAGAAGCCTCCGGATGGTATTGCACCCCGAAGGCGGGAAGGTCGCGGAAGCGCAGCCCCTCGAGCGTTTGATCGTTGAGATTGAGATGAGTGAGCTCGACCTCCCGATCGCGAAGCGAGTCGGGATCGACGGCGAATCCGTGGTTGTGGGCGGTGATCTCCACTTTGCGGGTGGTGAGGTCCATGACCGGATGGTTTCCGCCGCGATGGCCGAACTTCAGCTTGTAGGTCCGTCCCCCTGCTGCAAGCCCCAGGAGCTGGTGGCCGAGGCAAATCCCGAAGACCGGCACCCGGCCGAGAAGCTCTTTCACACACTCGACTGCGTAGCCGACCGGTTCTGGATCCCCCGGTCCGTTCGAAAGCACGACTCCGTCGGGATGGAGAGCGAGCACATCGGCGGCGCTCGTGCGCGCAGGTACGACGGTGACCTCGCTTCCGACATCGACCAGCCGGCGGAGGATGTTCCATTTGATGCCGAAGTCGAAGGCGACGACCTGGAACTCGGATCGGGGGTGAGGCTCGCCGGCTCGCGGCGACGTTATCGATGCCCCGAGCGCGGGGCTACCGTGGCTCCAGGGGTACTGCCGGAGATCGGTGACGGTGCTCGCCAGATCGCAGCCGGCCATCGATGGAATGGCGCGAGCACGCGTCGTGAGCTCGCCGATAGGATCTTGGGCGCCGCCGGCGTCGGCGATGACTCCTCGCTTCACCCCATGGGTGCGCAAATGACGCACCAGCGCCCGGGTGTCGAAGTCACAGAACCCGGGCACCCCGTGGGCAGCGAGGTATTCGTCGAGGGTTCGCTCGTGGCGCCAGTTGCTCGCGATCCTGCTCGGTTCCTTGACCACCAGGGCGGCGAGGAAGGGCTTCCGCGACTCGAAGTCCTCGCGGGCGATGCCGTAGTTCCCGATCTGCGGGTAGGTCATGACCACGATTTGCCCGGCGTAGGAGGGATCGCCGAGGATCTCCTGGTAGCCGGTCATCGAGGTGTTGAAGACGACTTCGCCGGCGGCATCGGTGCGGGCGCCGAAACGGCGCCCGCGGAAGACACGGCCGTCTTCGAGGGCGAGGACTGCAGGCGTGAATGGGGTCGGAGCGGTGGTCATTCGGGGCACCGGTTCATTGCAGTCTACGGCTTTGCCGAGACCGATTTCAACCGGGACCCGGTCCGAGCCCTCAATTATTGAGGGCGCCCTGGCGGATCCAGGTGCGAAGAGTGGCGATGTCGGAGGAATCCAGGTAGGGCCCGCTGCGCGGCATCCGCTCGCCGCTGATCGGCCAGGGTGGATTGCCCTCGAGCTTCCACACGAGGTAGCTCGAATCGGGCTTGCCGGCGCGCACTTCGAGCATGCCCCGGGCGGCGGCTTCGTTGCCCGGACCGAAGATGCTCGTATAGCTCTGAACGTTGTAGTTCGATTGCCGGGAGCTCCCGTGGCAGCTCAAACAGCGGGAATTGAAGATCGGTTGCAGGTCGGAGGCGAAGCTCACCAGGGTATCGGGCCGGGCGGGGAAGAATACGGATGTCGGCTTCTCGGTGCACGAGGAGAAGCCGAGCAAGCCGACCAGAATCAGGCCGGCACGTAGAGGGGATCGCATCGTGATCCAACGACGGCGGCGACGCCTTCCGTGATACTCTTCGGCCATGGCGAAACCACGTGAAGCGACGGAATCCCGCATCGCGGAAACCCGCATCGAGAAGGATTCGATGGGTGAGATGCGCGTCCCCGCCGGCGCCTACTACGGCGCCCAGACTCAGCGGGCGGTCGAGAACTTTCCGATATCCGGAATCCGGTTCCCGAGGCGTTTCATCCATGCCCTGGGCATCATCAAAGCCGCAGCCGCGGAAACCAACATAGAGCTCGGGATCCTCGACCCGCGGATCGGCAAGGCGGTGGTGCGGGCGGCCGAAGAGGTTGCCGAAGGCAAGCTCGACGACCAGTTCGTCCTCGACATCTTCCAGACCGGCTCGGGGACCTCGACCAACATGAACGCCAACGAGGTGATCGCCAATCGGGCGATCGAGATCCTGGGCGGCACCATCGGCTCGCGCCAGGTCCATCCCAATGATCACGTCAACATCTGCCAATCCTCGAACGACGTCATCCCGACTGCTCTCCATATCGCCGCCCTGGGCGCGATCCGCGAGGACCTGGTGTCTGCACTCACCACCCTGCGCGATTCTCTCGCTCTCAAGGGGCGTGAATTCTCGGACATCGTCAAGACCGGGCGCACTCATCTTCAAGATGCAACACCGGTGACTCTCGGTCAGGTGTTCAAGGGTTTCGCGAGCCAGATCGAGCATGGCCTCGAGCGCCTCGAGCACGCCTCGCACTCGCTCGCCGAGCTGGCGCTCGGCGGCACCGCAGTCGGCACCGGGCTCAATGCGCATCCCGAGTTCGCCCGGCGGACGATCGCCCGGCTCGCCGCCCGCACCGGATTGCCTCTTCGCGAGGCGGCCGATCACATCGAGGCGCAGTCGGCCCGGGACGCGGCGGTCGAAGCCTCGGGCGCCCTCAAGGTGGTTGCAGTCAGCTTGACCAAGATCGCCAACGACATCCGCTGGATGGGCTCGGGACCGCGGAACGGGCTCGGCGAGCTACTCATCCCCGAGGTGCAACCGGGGTCATCGATCATGCCGGGCAAGGTGAACCCGGTGATCGCCGAATCGCTCCTGATGGTGGCGGCGCAGGTGATCGGGAACGACCTGGTGATCACGATCAGCGCCCAGGGAGGCAACTTCGAGCTCAATGTCATGATGCCGGTCATCGCCCGCAACATTCTCGAGTCGATCGCGCTTCTCGCCGCCTCGGCGCGCAACTTCGAGGCCCGCCTGGTTCGTGGCCTCAAGGCCGATCGCCAGCGCATCTCGCGGCAGCTCGAGGAATCGCTCGCCCTCTGCACCTCGCTCGCCCCGATCATCGGATACGACGCCGCGGCGGCGATCGCCAAAGAGGCGGCCAAAACCGGGCGCACGGTGCGCGAGGTGGCGGCGGCTCACAACGTGCTGCCGCCCGACGAGCTCGAGCGAGCGCTCGATCCCAAGCAGATGACGGGCGGCGGTTTCCTCGGCGGCAAGCCGCAGGCCGCGGGCGGATAGCTTCTCTCCCTCATGATCCCGGTCGCCGAAATCAAGGCGGCCCGCGAGCGCATCGCCCCTCACTTGCGCCGCACGCCGCTCACCTTCGATCCCGCGCTTCGCCTCTGGCTCAAATGGGAGAGCCAGCAGGTGACTGGATCCTTTAAGCCGCGAGGTGCGCTCAACAAGGTGCTGGCGCTCCAGGAAGGCGAGCTCCGCGCCGGGCTCGTCGCCTGCTCGGCGGGGAATCATGGTCAAGGAGTAGCGCTCGCCGGCCGGGTGCTAGGGGCTCGGGTCACGGTCTTCGTCTCTGAGAAAGCCTCGCCGCTCAAGATCGAGAAGATGCGCGCTCTGGGCGCCGAAGTCATTCCGGTTCACGGTGGATATGCCGAAGCGGAGGCGGCCGCTCTGGACGATGCCAGCACATCGGGACGGATCTTCGTGTCGCCATATAATGACCGGCACGTGATGGCGGGAGGGGGGACGCTAGCGCTCGAGCTCCTCGAGGAGGTCACTGCGCGCGTTGTCATCATCCCCGCCGGGGGCGGTGGGTTATTGGCGGGGATGGGATCGGCCCTCAAGCAGCGCGACCCGACGATTCGCGTGATCGCGGTGCAGAGCGCGGCCTCACCCTTTCTCTACCAGGCATTCCACGGCGGCGATCCCGAGGCGGTGGTCGAGGAGCCTTCCCTGGCCGACGGGCTCGCCGGCGCACTCGAGCCCGGGTCGGAAACGATTCCGATCATGAGAGAAGTCGCCGACGACTTCATGCTCGTGACCGAAGAAGAGATCGCGCGCGCGATCGCCTATACCTATCGCGCGCACGGCCAGGTCATCGAGGGAGCGGCGGCAGTGAGTCTGGCAGCGGTCGCGGCGGGCAGGATCGAGCCGATCGAGCCCACCGTGGCGATGGTGACCGGAGGCAACATCGATCCGGATCGGCACCAGGCGCTCGTCGCTCGAGCGGGCGCGACGCCCGGCTCCCGGAGCTAGTGGTCGCCCACAGGGGATTTGATCGGTTGTGGCCCCTTCAGTCGGTGGGTCGCCCGCTGCGCCAATTGGTAGCATACGGCAGCACGAACATGTACAGACCGGTGAACAGGAGCAAGGCGAGCGGGAGCAGCGGCGAGTAGGTCACCGAGGGTGGAGGCATCCCCCCCTGTGCCAGGGCGACGAAGTGGGCGATGACGGTCACCGTAAAGGCAATGGACACCCGGCGGTGGGTCTGCCGAATCCAATTGTTCCAGTGCAATGGGACCTCCTCTGAACACGAGCCGAACTCGACCGGCTTATGGGATCCTCACGAGCAGATCGACGAGCTTCCCGCCCATCATCTTCCAGCCGTAGCGCGCGCCACCGAATTCCCGCTTCTGGTCCGGCTTGAAGCCCGACTGCACGAGGTACAGGCGCGTGCCCGACGCCGTGGGCGTGAGCGTGAAGGTCACGACCGTGTCGAGGAAAGGGACGGCCCACGTGTAGCTGAGCTTCCTATGCGCTTCGATCTCGAGGATCCGGCAGTTCACGATGCCGTCCCACCCGGGGTACGGCTGCGTCTTGAACGTGAACTCGGCCCCCGGTTCGAGCTTGAGCTCGACGACGGGCAGGAGCCACTCGGCGAGCAGTAAGGGGTCGGTGAGCGCGCGCCACACCTTCTCCGGCGCATGATGCAAATCGAATTCGAACGAAATGGATTCGGTTTGCGATGGGGCGGTCTTGTCGATGGGGTTCATTCGTCCATTTTCTCCAGCAGTCGTTCCAGGCGATGGACGTGCTCCGTCCAGAAGGCGCGGTAGTGCGCGATCCAGTCGATGAGCGGCTTCATCCCGCGCGGCTCCACCCGGTAGATGCAGCGCCCCTCGCGCCGGCCGTTCACCAGGCCGGCGTCCTTCAAGGTGGCGAGGTGCTGCGAGACCGCCGGCTGCGAGATGTCGAAGCGCGCCGTGAGGTCCTTCACCGCCGCTTCGCCGCCGCCGCCCCCCCAACGCGCGAGCGACTCGAAGATCGCCCGGCGGCTGGGGTCCGCCAGCGCCTGGAAGATCCTGTCTTCGACCACGGCCGCGCTCTGCACGCATGAACAATAAGTCCATGCTTATTGATTGTCAAGCGGGCGGGAACGAACAGGGGCCGCTGAGACTATCGCGCCGGCTCGAATAATTCGATCGGATTGCCGTCAGGGTCCTCGACCTGGATCTGCTTGCCGCCCGGGCCTCTGTCCATCTCGTTCCGAAAATGGAGGTCTGCTTCCTTCAGCACGTCGATGAACCCGGAAAGGTCCTTGACCCGAAGCACGACACGGTTCCATCCGCCGGGTTCCTGCGGTTGCCCGCTGGGCATCGGCCGCGATCCGGACGCTCCCGGGCCGCTGAGGAGAATCTGCATGCCCCCGAGCGAGACGCTCGCGAACGCTGGA
>JBIOUT010000313.1:0-4305 GCA_044867365.1 Candidatus Eiseniibacteriota bacterium
GGTGAACCGGCAATTCCTCCAATTCCTCATCCACCGTCTCTATGGCGGAGTCTTCTACGAGGCGGGGAATGTCTGGAACGACGAGGGGCTCGAAGGCCTGAGCGCCAACCGTTTGCTCAAGGACGCGGGATTCGAGCTCCGGCTCGACGCCACGTCCTTCTATGTCTTCCCGGCCGCCTTCCATTTCGAGGGGGCGTACGCACTCGACACCCCGCCGGGCTCGACCGGTGGCGACGAGTGGCGTTTCTATTCTGGGCTCCTATTCGGTTTCTAGCGAATCGGAGCTGAAAGCCTTTAGCTCTTCGACGAGGGGAAGGCGGCGTCGAGCTGCCCCGGATCGGCGGCGACCTGAGCGCCTTCGGGAGAGAGGCGAGCGAGAGTGAACTTGTCGGTGGTGGGGCGGATGGGGAAGCCGCCCATGAGCTCGGCCAGTCCGCGCTCATGGAGGACGAGACAAGCGGCGCGCACAGTTTCGAGATCCACACCGAGAGCGCCGCGGATGTCGGCGATCGAGACCAGGCTTCCCTGCTGCTGATTCCGATTGCGGTCGCTCAGGTAGCGAGCGACTTGCTTGGCGACCAACGCCTCGGGCGCGACCATCATTCCCGACCTCATGCTGAACCGGAGGGTCCAGGCAATGCCACGCTGATGGCGGGAGACACCCAAAAAGAATCCCGCCCCCCGCGCTGCGGAGGCAAGGGGCGGGACACAGGCAACGGACCGGGGTGCTCAGGGCAACCGTCCCTTGCCGCCTGATGGAGTCGCGTCCTCATCCTAGAGGTCGGGCAACACGGGTGTTGGACTTGTTGGGCCGGGCATCGCTGCCAGACGCGCTCCATTCAGGATCATCATGATCCCACAACGGCCGTGGAAAGTCAAGGCGCCGCGCCCCCTAGCCTTTTTCCGCTCATCGGGTGTGCTCGGGTATCGGCGGCTTCGGTCGTCACGTGAGCCTCGACGCCGCGAAGTGGCATGTGTTATGGGAGAGCGCGATGAGGGGTGAGCTCAAGACGGTGAAGCGGGGAGCGGCGGCGAAGAGCGTCATGGCCGCAGCGGCCGCGGGGACCGCGGGGACGGGCACGGCGGTGGCGAGCCTATGGACCTTCCCCGCCATGATCTTTTCCGCCTTTCTCCTCGGCTGGGGAGCGGAGGCGGCGCAATTCGTCGTCTCCCAGGGTCTCTCGCTCGCCGTCCTCGCCTGGCTGCAGACCCTACCCGAGTTCGCGGTCGAGGCGGTCATCGCCTGGGATCAGAACGTCCCGCTCATGACCGCCAACTTCACCGGGTCGCTGCGGCTCCTCGTCGGCCTCGGGTGGCCGCTCATCTTCTTCACCCGCGCCATCTTCGGCATCGGCAGGCACCGTCCCGGATTCCGCCGCACGGTGATCCGGCTCGACGAGGAGCATGCGGTCGAGATTCTCGGGCTCCTCGCCCCACTGATCTATTTCACCCTCATCTATCTCAAGGCCAGCCTGAATCTCCTCGACGCCGCTATCCTCATCGCCATCTACGGCGGCTACCTTGCCGTCCTCACCCGCATCCCCCCGAAGGAGAGCGAATCGGTCGAGGATGTGCCGCGCGTCGCGCAGTGGGCGCTCAAGCAACCAGGAAAGCGGCGGCCCTTGGCCATCGCCAGCCTCTTTGTTGCCGGCGGCGCGCTTCTCTACTTCTGCGCTCATCCATTCTATGAGTCGATGCTCGCCATGTCGCTGTCGCTCGGGGTGTCGCAATTCGTGTTCGTGCAGTGGGTGGCGCCCTTCCTCTCCGAGTTCCCGGAAAAGGTGACGGCGTTCAACTGGGCGCGCACCGGCAGCAAGGCGCCGCTCGCCCTGATGAATATGGTGTCTTCGAATATCAACCAGTGGACGGTGCTGGCGGCGATGATTCCGATCGTCTACTCGCTCTCCCGGGGCGAGCCGTCTTCCGTTCCCTTTGATGCCCACCACCGGACCGAGTTCCTGCTCACCGTCGTCCAGTCGTTCCTCGGGCTCCTGCTCCTCGCCAACCTCGAGTTCCGCTGGTACGAGGCGGCGGGTCTCTTCGTCCTCTGGGCGATTCAATTCGCCTTCCCCCACTTGCGCGAGGAGATCATCGTCGTCTATGCCGTCTGGTGTGCGATCGAGCTCGCTCTCGCCGCCATCGGACGAAAACCCCTTCTCGCCTTCCCGGTCTTCATCAAGCTCTGGCGCACCCACGGGCGGAGGGCGAGCAAGCCCCGAGGATGACCGGCGGACGGGCGGTGGGAGATACGTCGCCGGCGCGGCCGACCTTGGGGCTGGTTGCCGCCGGGACATTCGCCGTATTGGCGTCCCTCCTCGTCCACGGGTATGCGTGGGAGCTGGGGAGCGAAAACCAGCCGCTGCAAATCCCGGTCATCGAGCAACGAGTGGAACCGGATCTCTTTCCCGGAGATCCCGCGGTCGAAGCCTTCTCTCGTTTCCATTCGGTGTTCTTCCCGGTGGTGGCGTGGATCGCACCACGAGTGCCGGTGGAGAAACAGTTCCTTGTTCTCCACCTGATCACTCTCGCCGCTGCGGCTTCGGCGATGATCGCCGTCAGCCGATCGCTCTCACCCTCGCCATGGGCTGCGACCCTCGGAGCCCTCCTTCTCCTCTGCTCGCCGATCGTGCGCCCGACGCCCCTCGGGCGGGACACGATGATCGCTCACTGGGTCACGCCAACCACCGTCTCTTTCCCGATCTTGCTCGCTGCCCTCGCCTTGCTCTTGCGTGGCCGGATGGGATGGGCGGGGATCGTCGCGGGTCTTGCAGCGCATGTGAACCTGGTGGCGGCCGGGCTCTTCATGATCGTCGCCCTGCCGGTCGCGCTCGGCGAAACGCAGCGCTGGCGAAGCGGAGCATGTCTTGTGGCGAGCTTCGGCGTCCTCGCCCTGCCGGCGCTCCTTGCCGTGCCGGACGGCGCCCTGGTGCGCGGCCGCGGCACGGAATTCGTGGCACTTCTCCGCCGCTACTACCCGTATCACTTCTCTCTATCGAGCCAGCCCCGCGGCATATTCCTGCGCCTCGCCATTCTGATTGGGGCGGCGGCCGTGCTTCGCGGCTTGCCGGCGAGCGAGGGCATGCGGCGCGCTCGGCGGATGGTTCTAGCGGTCGGCGCGGTCGTCGTCACCGGAAGCTTGTTCGTGGATGTCTATCCGGTGGCGGCGGTGGCGCAGCTTCATCTCCTGCGCACCGATCGCTGGTTCGTCGTGATCTTGATTGCTGCGGCGGCGCTCGCGGTGGCCGAGGCCGAGCGGGGGACGACGTGGCGATTGGCCGGCGCTTTGGCGCTCATCGGTGGCCTCGCGCGCGGCGCTTATCCGCTCATCGCCTGGGGGACGATTGCCCTGATCACGGGCGGCGATGGAGCGCGCAAACGGCGGATCGCTCTGCTCGCTGCCGCCGGGGCGATCGCGATCAAGCAAGGATGGGATCCCGGTTATCGGGTAACGGTGGCGGCGACGGCGCTTGTCATCGCCGCGGCTCTCGCTTTCCGCGCCGCGGGCCGCGGCCCGCGGATGGCCTGCATCGCCGTGATCGCGATCGCGCTCCTCGAGCTCGCGACCGCCCAGGGAACGATCGGCGCCGGTCGACTCAAGATCGTTCGTCCGGTGTTTGCCGCCGATTGGCGAGAAGTCCAGGACTGGGCGGCGCGCGCGACGGCAAAGGAGGATCGCTTCATGACGCCGCCCGAGCTTCCCGGTTTCCGCGTCTATTCACGGCGGAGCGCCGTCGTCGAGCGCAAGGACGGAGCGGCGATGCTCTGGGAGCCGAGCTTCGGTCCCCCGTGGTGGGAGCGACTGACCGCCGTCGGGGAGGTCATCCAATCACGCGATGCCTCCCAACTCACCGCCACCGCCCGCCGCTTCGGCGCCGACTGGATCGTGGTGCCCAAGTCGCAATCCCCGCCCGAGCTGACTCCGGTGCACGAGAATCCAAGCTACAAAGTATTCGCCGCCGGTCCCTGACCCAAGCGCACCGTCGCTTTACAATGACCGAGGTGCGGCCGGCCGAACTCACTCGGGACTTCCGGGAGTGAGCGCCGGGAGCGCGGTCGTGTCGGGAGCGGCTTCGGTCCGGGGAGTAAGACCGGGTCGGGGTTCATGGCTTCGCGCAGTGTCGGGGACGCCGCCTTCCAAACTATCCGGGAGAACGCGCCCACTGTCGACCGGCGCGAGCCACCCTCCGCCGCCCGAAGTCGCAGGCGGCGCTCCCTCTGAGGTCGACACTCCGGCCGTGTCCGTCGTGCCGGCTTCGCCGGGAAACCCCGTGCTGTCGGGGACCGTGAAGGGCGCTGGTGCCGCAC
>JBIOUT010000314.1:0-8350 GCA_044867365.1 Candidatus Eiseniibacteriota bacterium
ACCAGCTTCACCTCGCCGCGCGTCGAGCCGCGCGACTTCATCCGGGGCACCTCTTCGTCATACCCGTAGTACTTGTAATCGTAGTAATAGGGCAGCGCCTCGGCCGCGTTGTTGACCACGACCCCGAGCACATTGGCCTCGACCGTGGTGAGGAGCCCCCGGGCTCTCGCCACCACCTGGCGCGGGGTGCGCCCGGCCATGACCACCAGAATGACCCCATCCATCTCGGAAGCAAGAAGCAGCGGATCGGAGACCGGGAGGAGGGGCGGGCTGTCGACGACCACCAGATCGAATTCTTCCACCACCTTCGAGAAGCTGGTCTGGATGACCTCGGTCTCGAACAGCTTCGACGGGCCGGAGATGACTCGGCCGGAAGTGATGAGCTTGAGATTGGGCTGCAAGGTGTCCTTGAGCACCGCCTTGAGCGGCAAGATTCCGCGCATGAAGTCGGTCATTCCCTTGGCCTGGGGAAGGCCGTACATCTCGTGCAGCCGCGGCTTGCGCAGATCGCAATCGACGAGCCCCACCCGCCCCTGGGTGTGGCGGGCGATGGTGAGCGCGAGATGAGCGGCAATGGTGGATTTCCCCTCGCCGCGGCGGGAGCTCGTGACCTGGAGGGTGCGGAGTCGGCCGCCGTCGGCGGCGCGGATGAGCCGCACATGGAGGCGCCGGAACTCGGTTCCCGCCGGTGACTCGTCGGCGAAGCTGGCGATGTTGTTCTCCTGCGCCATGGGAAGCTCCGCTCAGCCGGCGGTCCCGGCCCCGGCGGTGCGCGCCCGCGACACGCCCCCCGGCCGCCGGCGGCGCGGCTGACCGTTTTGAACCAGACGCGGAATGGTGCCGAGAACCGGAAGTCCGAGCTCCTGCTCGATCTGCTCGATCGAGCGCATCGAAGTGTCCATCACCTCGGCAAGGATCACCGATCCCATTCCGAGAAGCGGGCCGGCGCAGAGGGCGAGAAGGAGGATCCGGGTGCGATCGGGCCAGAAGGGCTTGAGCGGCACCGCCGGCGATTCGATGATCTTCACTCGCGAGGTGACACTCGCCTCCTGGGCATGCCGGCGAAGGTCATCGGTGATCCGGCGCGCCTCGATGTTGTCCACCAGTTGCCGGTAGCGGTTCACGTCGTCTTGAAGTCGCCTGACCTCGATCTCGTCCTCCGGAGCCCGCACCACCCCCGCCGAATAGCCGCCGAGGTACTCTTGGATCCGCTCCCGCCGCGCTCGCACCGAGACCAGAGTGCGCCGGTCGAAGACGATGTCCCGGATTTGGTTCTGCACCGCCTGACTCTCGGTGGGAAAGGCGGCGGCCACCCGATCCTGGATCTCGGCGAACAGTTCCTGGCGGGTGCGACTCACCTCGTTCGCCGCCATCCCGCCGGCGGCCTGACCTTGGATGACGAGGGGCGCCTGATTGAGCTCCGCCTGCCGCAACATCTCGGAGAGCGACGAGATCGCCCCCGAGCTCACCTTCGATTCGAGCGCCCCTGGCTGGCGGAGGGTGGGCGGCAGTCGATCGAGGCCCCGGTCGATACGCTGCTCGAGAGTGGTGATCTCGAGCTCCGCCTCGTTCAAGAGTCCGCGAGTGGCGGCGAAGTTCTGGGCGGTGATCGGATTCTGGGTGGTCAGCGCCCGCCCTTGCAGCTCGCGCTGTTTCGCCTCGAGCTTGTCCTCGGCGCGTGAAAGATCGCGGCGGTAGCGCTCGAGCTGCTCGGCCGAGAACTCCTGGGTGCGATCGACGACCTCGATTCCCTCTTCGAGGGTGAAATCGAGGTATTCGTCGGCAATCGCCCGGGCCAAGGCGTAGGCGAAGTGCGGATCTTCGTCCTGGCAAATGAACTTATAGCGGGAGATGCCTGCCGACTCGACCGTGATCTTCTCCTTGAGCTCGGCGGTGTAGGTATAGACGACAAGATCATCGAGCTTCAGGTCGGGAAGCTGTCCCTGCATTCCCTGGGCGGCGGCCATGATCTCGGGATTGCGGTCGAGGCCCATCCGCTTTCCCACCGGGGTGAGGAAGCGCGGTCCGGTGAGCTGCTGAGTGAGATGTTCGACCTGCTCCTGCTCATAATCGCGCGGACGATCTCGACGGCCCGATCTCCGGCCATCGGCAAACTCATCGGCGAGAGTCTCGACCACGTCCTGATCAATGATTTCGATCAGGACATGTGACTCGTACTTGGGAGTGACGAAGCGCAGCGCGATCCACGTGGTGACGAGAACGACGGCCGTCGGCAAGAGCACCATCCATTTGCGCCGCCAGACGGTGCGCGCATACTCGACCAGATCGACTCGATCCTCGACGTCGCTCATGACTCGGCCTGCACTCTGTCCCCTGATTGTTTCATCAACGCCGGATTGAACCGATGATCAGCGCAGATAGGGCGGCGGTGAATAGGGGAAATAGGATCCGGTCCGAGAGGCCCAAGAAGCGCGAGCCTCGGCTCTTGACCGTGACCGTATCCCCGGCGACGAGGAGCGGGTTGGAGACCTCGTCCCCCCGCTTCAAGTAGTTCTCGACGTTGACCTCGATGGTGCGGGGGGAATTGGGACCGCGGCGGACGATGGTCACTTCCTTCATGTCGGCGGAGCCACTCGGGCCTCCGGCAAGCAGGATTCCACCGACCAGATCGATCGCCGCCTCCTTCTGGTAGACCCCGGGCTTCTCGACCGCGCCCAGAACGTAGATGACATTCGGCCAAGTTTGCTCGACCACCTTCTTGGGCACGATGATCGTGTCGTCGGGCTGGAGCTCGGGGAGATCGGTCGGCACTCCCCGTCCCCAGATCTGGTTCAAGTCGACGGTCGTGATCGTGCGCTCTCCCGCCGCTCCCTGGCGAATGAGCTGCACCCCGCCCAGGTAGGCGTTCTCGGTCGGGCCGCCGGCCTCGCGAATCAGGTCCCAGATCGACGGGATCGGCCATCGCGCATACTTGGCGGGCTTGGCCACCTCGCCGAGGACGAAGATCGCTTTCGAGTTGTACGCGGTGACCACCACCGACACCTGGGTGATCTGGCGGTCATAGAGCGAGAACTTGCGCGCCAGCTCCTCCTCGAGCTCGGACGGGGTCGTCCCCGCCACACGCACCTCGCCGACCAGGGGCAAGGTGATGGTGCCGTCGGCGAGCACGGTCACCGTACGAGTCAGCTCGGGCTTGGCCCACACTTCGATCTTGAGCTCGTCCTCAGCCGCGACCTTGTAGGAGGTCTGGGCGGCGACCTGACCGGCGATCGGCAGCATCGCCATCACCACCAGGACGGCCTTGAAACCGGTCGAAAGCATCCACCCCGGCCGGGCCGATGTCCCTTGGTACCCGAGCGTCCTCATCAGATTCTCGGACTCCTACGCAGTGGGATTCGCCGCGAAGCGGGCGCTCCCAGAATCAACCGCAACCCGATCAAACTCCCAACTGATGTTGCTGACGCAGTCTAGCAAATTCGAGATGGGGAAAGCCAAGGCGGCACCGGGGACACGGAAGAACCGGCATGTCCCGCGTGCTCAAGGCGCCTTCGGGCTCGAGCTCGAATGCATCGCACGCTGACCCGCCATGGTACACCGACGGCTCGTCCGGCGCTTCGGATCCAGGCGTCTCGAAGCAGCAACCTCTTTGAACGTATCGGGATCGGGCTCGACCCGCTTGAGGCCAATGCGGCTGCGGCGGCGGGGAAATGGGCTTCGGCGGCCTAGGACGGGCGGCCGATCGGATCAGGCGGCGACCCGATTCTTTCCCGACCCCTTGGCGGCGAAAAGCGCCTGATCAGCGGCCGCCACCAGCGGCAAGGGCTGGGTTGCGTCTTCGGGAAAGACCGCAATGCCGATCGAGCAAGTGATGACGCCCGGCCCGACGTGGGGGAAGGCGGTGGCGGCGACCTCTTGACGCAGCCGCTCGGCGACCACCGACGCTCCTTCGCGGGTGGAATGAGGGAGCACGACCATGAACTCGTCGCCGCCGTATTTGGCGACGAGATCGACATCGCGGATGCCGGCGCGAAAAATTCCCGCCATCTGCTTGAGCACCTGGCTCCCCTCGAGGTGCCCGAAGCGACTGTTGTATTCCTTGAGATTGTCGACATCGATCATCAGGATGGCGAGGGGGAAATGGTGGCGCGCCGCGCGTTTGACCTCATGGCCGAGGGTCTGACGCAGATAACGATAGTTGTAGATCCCGGTCAGGTCGTCGGTCACCGCCTCGGCTTCGAGCCGGCGGACGAAGTCACGATTGCGAAGGGCCGCCCCGAGCGCCGCAGCGGCGGCGGCGAGGGTGAAGGCCGCTCCTCCGGCGCGCGGGTTCCAGGCGGCGAGCATCCCGGCCGCTCCCCTGCCCAGGTTGACCGTCGTCCCCATGACCCGGTCTCCGGGAACGTCGTCGATGCCGTCCCATTCGGCATTCGCCTGGCTCGCCGGATCGAGGTCCGGCACACCGGCGAGCACCTGCTCGAGAATGCCGCGGGGTGCCCCGGGCAAGACCCGGCGGTCGACCCAGGGACCGCGAGCGGCGCCTCCCGAGCCCGGCTCCGCGGCGCGCGCCGCCAGGCGCTCCCAGCCACCTTCGCTTGGCAGGAAGAGCAAGGCGGCGTCACCTTCCACGACTTCGGCGAGTAAACGGAGGATTCGCCAGCGCCAGCGGTCCTTGCCCTCTCCCTCGCTTCCCAGGAGGGTGATCGTCTCGATGAGATTGACGATGGGTGTCGGCATCCGAGCCTCGTGGCGGCTTTGATTGAGGGGCGGCCCGATCCGTTCGCCCAATTTCTGGGCTGTCGAGCCCCGAATAGTCGCAGCCTCCTTCTATCCTCTTCGCTATCGGCAGGCGGAGAAAGAATCTTTCGGCGGGGGGCGGAAAAGGAAGCCGATGGAGCAGATGGTGCGCCCGGCAGGATTTGAACCTGCGACCTACGGCTCCGGAGGCCGTCGCTCTATCCAGCTGAGCCACGGGCGCACGATGATGGCGCGGCGGGAATCGCTTCCGGAAGGGCCTGCACTATGCCATACGACCGACGGTGCGTCCAGCCGCCGGCGCTTCCCGGCGGCCGCTCTACGCCGCCGTCCCCATGATTCGAACCGGCAACACCATGGCATTGAGCCCGGCGAACTGGAGGCGCCGCTGGAGCTGATAGGCGGTCTCGTTGTGGAGGACGCGCTGATACCAATGCTCCTCCTCGAAGACCAGCTTGCCGGCGAAGAAGATCGAGCGCGGGAACTCCTTGGCGATCTCCTTGCAAATATCTACCGCAGCGCTCACCGCTTCGGTGCCGATGGTCATCCGGTCGTCGGCGGGCAAACCCAGGCGAGTGGCGAGCTCGACATAGCGTTTAAGGCTCGCCTCGGTGCGCTCGCGCACCTCATCGACCGCCTCGACATTGGTGAAGGTGGCGGAATCGATGACTCCCACCGACACGAAGACGAAGTTCTTGAAATAGCCCGGGAAGAGCCGGTGGATCGAAAGCAACGAGTGAATGCCCAATCCGGCGTAGGAACCCACGAGAAGCACGGCGGTCGGTGCCGCGGGGTCGAGCGGCGGCGGTGGCCGGTGCTCGGTGATGGGGAGCTCGCCGAGGATCTCATCCAATCTCTCAAGGTTCCTCTGCACCTTCTGGTAATGACTGCGGATCCGGAAGCAGAGGGCGATCAACCCGCCGGTGGCGACAAGGGTGATCCAGCCGCCTTGGCCGAACTTCTCATAGATGGTCATGATGAGAATGAACACGCAAAGCACCAACCCCAACAAATGCACTCGAATGTACTTGCGCCAGTTCGAGTGTCTTTTGCGTTCGCGGATCCAATAACGGCACATTCCGAGCTGGGACAGCGAGAAGGTCAGGAACACATTGATCGAGTACATGACCACCAGATGGGTGACGTCCCCGCGGGTATAGAGGAGGGACACAAGCGATGCCCCGCCCATCAGGAGTACCCCGTAGTGCATGGTGAGCCGGTCGGAGAGCTGGCTGAAGCGATGGGGCAAATAGGAGTCGACGGCCATATTGGCCATTACCCGCGGGCCGTCGATGAACCCGGTCTGGGCGGCCACGAAGAGAAGCAATGCTTCCGAAACCAGGATGAAGAGGACGAAGCCGGTGCCGAGACCGGGGCCGCCGAACTTGAATCCACCGGCGAACTTCTCGGCCAGGACCGCGTTCATGGTCTTCCCCTCCACCGGCAGCGCCTGGACGAGGAGGTAGGAGATGATCAATCCGGCGGCGGTGACCGCGAGCGAGACCGCCATCAAGGCCATCGTCCGTTTGCCCGTCTGCACCTTCGGCTCTCTCATGATCGAGAGGCCGTTCGATACCGCCTCGATTCCGGTGTACGTTCCACCTCCCATCGAGTAAGCGCGGGCGAACAAGGCCAGCATCCCCATCAATCCAAGCCCCCACGGCGGCGGACGAAACCCCTGGGCAAAGCCGTCCCTCACTTCCTGAACGACGAGCGGAACCTCGTGCATGCGGCTCACAATGACGCCGCCGATGAGAATCGCGTGGCCCACGAGAAAGGCGAGGAAGATCGGGGCGAGTGTGATCACCGATTCTCTCACCCCGCGCAAATTCAAGATGATGAGCAAGGTGATGGCCAGAAATTCGACGAGCAGCTTGATCGACATCCCCTCGGCCGAGCCGTGGCTCCAGGCGGGCGGCAGGAGGCTGAATACGGCATTGGCGCCGGCGGCGACGGAAACCGAGATCGTGAGAACGTAATCGATGACGAGCGCCGACCCGGAAACCACTCCCGCCGGTCTTCCAAGCAGCCGCGAGGCGACGACATAACCGCCGCCGCCGAGCGGAAACTGCTCGATGATTCGGCTATAAGCCCAGGAGATGACGAAGACCGTGCACGCGGTCGCCAGAGCCAGCCCGACGGCGAGGTAAAAATGCTGGCCCAGGGCCTTGAACGCTTCTTCGGGACCGTAGGCCGATGACGACAACCCGTCCGCGCCGAGACCAACCCAGGCCAGGAAGGCGATGAGCGATACCTTTTGAAAGACGCCGGGTCGGAGCTCCCGCTTCTCGCCGATCAGGAAGCGCTTGAGCCGCCTCGTCCAACGGGCTCCGGGGAGCTCTTGTCCGGGCTCGAAGCCTGGAAGGCCGGACGTGTCTCCGGTCCAGGAGCCCGGCGATGCTTCGGGTGGGTCCGGTTCCTCGGCGGTCGACTCGGTGGGCTGCGCTCCTGAATGGTGATCAGGCCCGGCAGGCGGTGGATTGTCGGACGCACGCATTCGCCTCTCCTCGAAGCCTACGGGGTTAGCTGACGGGCTCGGGCGGAGAAGACTGCCCTACGCCTGGCGGCGATACGCCCCGATGAAGTCGGATCCCCCGTTTCCGCTTTGCACGCGCGCAGCGGGATTCGGCTGCCTGAGCAGATTATCGTCCGAAAGCCGCCGAAGCAAGACCCCTGCCGGCACCGCTCTCGGCCGAGTCTCAGCCGAGATCGAGATGGCGGCGAGCGAGGTCCATGTCTTTGTCGCCTCTCCCGGAGAGATTGATGATGATGAGCGCATTCGGCCTCTCGCCGGCGATGCGACGTGCATAGGCGACGGCGTGCGCCGACTCGAGGGCGGGGATGATGCCTTCGAGTCGCGCCAGCTCGCCGAACCCGGCGAGCGCCTCATCGTCGCTTGCCGCTACATAATGGGCGCGCCCGGTGGCTCCGAGCCAAGCATGCTCAGGACCCACGGCCGGATAGTCGAGCCCGGCGGAGACCGAGTGCGTGGGGCTCACCTGTCCATGGGCATCCTGAAGGATGAGGGTCCGGGTGCCGTGGAGCACCCCCTCCCGTCCTCCCTGGAAGCGTGCGGCATGCCGGCCGCTCGCGATCCCCTCCCCCCCCGCCTCGACCCCGATGAGCGCCACTTCGGAATCGGAGAGAAAGGCATGGAAGAGGCCGATCGCATTCGACCCGCCACCGACGCAGGCCACGAGATGAGTAGGCAGGCGTTTTTCGGCGTCGAGGATCTGTGCCCGTGCCTCGCGTCCGATCACCGCCTGGAAATCGCGCACCAAGGTGGGATAGGGATGGGGGCCGAGCACCGAGCCCAGGATGTAGTGGGTCGACTCGACCGACTCCGCCCAGTCGCGCAGCGCCTCGTTGATCGCGTCCTTGAGGGTGCGGGAGCCCGAGCCGACCGGACGCACCCGGGCGCCGAGGAGTCGCATCCGGAAGACGTTGAGCGCTTGCCGCTCCATGTCCTCCTCGCCCATGTAGACGTCGCACTCGAGACCGAGGAGGGCGGCGGCGGTGGCGGTGGCGACGCCGTGCTGGCCGGCGCCGGTTTCCGCGATGACCCGCCGCTTTTTGAGGCGGCGGGCAAGAAGCGCCTGGCCGAGCGTGTTGTTGATCTTGTGCGCACCGGTATGGC
>JBIOUT010000315.1:0-6896 GCA_044867365.1 Candidatus Eiseniibacteriota bacterium
TCCCGCTCGGGGCTCGGACGCATCTATCGAACCACCTTATATCGTCCCGGAGAGCCGGCGGCAGCCGGCGATCCCGCGCCCGCAACCGTCCCGCTCGGTCTCGCCGCCTCCCCCAACCCATTCGATGACGGCAATCCGGTGCGCCTGCTCGCGAGACAAGCCGGCGCGAGCGTCATCGATATCGTCGACGCCTCCGGTCGCCGGGTGCGACGACTCGAGCTCGGAGCCGCCGGCGATGGCCTGCGCGCGGCGCGCTGGGATGGACGCGACAGCGCCGGATTCCCCGTTGCTTCCGGCGTCTATTTCGCCGTTCGCCGTCACCAAGACGGAGTGGAAACCGTCCGCCTGGTCCGCACGCGCTGAATCGGGGTGCCGCTGAGCATAGAAGCGGCGCCGGCGGCCATTCGGTGCGAACAGCCGCCTGCGCACATTCGGTAATCTGCCTCGTGGGCGCGAGGCGATTACCGGTCCCCATCCCTCTTGAACGGCGATGTCGCCACCACTTTCACACCCTTGATGGTGCCGGTGGCCATCTTCTCCACCTGCTCCACCGCGGTCGTTCCGATATCACCGGCAGCACGGAGTGCTCCCGAGGCGGCGGCAGACGCCGCTTTCTCGGCACTAAGCCCAACATCCCTGGCACCTTCGATCGCTCCCTCGACCGCTCCTTTGGCGGCCTCCCCCACATCCCCGCCCACTTCTCCGGTCTTCTCGACCAGGGTGCTCGCGGTCGTTGCCACGACGTCGAGCGCCTCGACGCTCGTTTGCTTGGTGCCGCGAAGGACGCCTATGACCGTCCCCTTGGCAGCCTCACCAATGGCGGCTCCGACTTCCGTCGCGCCGCGGACGACTCCGGTGACCGTATCGGTCACGAGCCCGGTCACTTCCCCACCGACCTCGCGCGTTCCCCGCAGCGTCGCCACCAGCGTATCGCTGACCGTGTCCACGACCGCTTCGGCGACGTCGCCTGCGGTTTCGATGGTCCCGACCAGTCCATCGCGCACCGACTCCGCCACCCCACTATGGTCCCTGGTGGTTTGCTTCGTGGTTTTCGCCATGAGTTGTGACCTCGTCACACGCGCTGCACCCGGCGACATGCCGAGTCGAGGCGTGCTCGATGGGGAAATCCGCATAACGCATGCCACGCCCAGGAATCGGTGCTTCGGCTTGTCACGCCATGAATTGGCCCACGTCCCAGAAAACGCCCTGGTGGACTCCACGGGCCGCATCGGGGAAATCTTACAACCCGATTTACAGCGCGAATTGCTTCTGCGGAGTCGCCGCCCACCCTCGGAATGATCAGAGCGTTCGCTTGAACAGCGTGCAGGCGAGCACCAACATCACGACGGCGAAGGTGCCCATCACCATAAAATCGGGCGCCACCGCCGCCACCCCCACTCCCTTGAGCAAAAGATTGCGCAACGCGTGCACCGCATAGCGCATCGGGAAGGCCATCGACAGCGCCTTGAGCCAGCTCGGGTAGCTCTCGGTGGGATAGAGGGCGCCGCTGGGAAAGAAGGTGAGCACGTTTAGGATCCCGAAGAGGGCGCGCGGCGTGAGCGGATTCGAGACGCGAGCCATGAGGGTGAACATGAAGAGGATGAGCCCGACGGCAAGGAGAATGATGGTGGCCTCGGTAAGGACCATCGTCCTCACACCTCCCAGGATCGGCAGGCGGGCGACAACGATCGACGAGGTCAATACAATCGTTCCGATAACCACCCCGAGGATGGTGGCCGAGAGGGTCAGTCCGCCGATCAAATCGAGCGACGAGAGCGGAGTGACGAAGTAGCCTTCATGGATACCGCGGGCCCGGTCGTCGACCAGAATGATGCCGCCGGCGAGCATGGCGACGAAGAACAGGGCCAGGGCAATCACCCCCGGCAGCAGGTATTGCATGAACTCCTTGTGCCCATAGACGTCCACGCGCTCCACCTGAATGATGGGCCGGATTGATCGTGATGTCCCCACAACCACCCCGCCCTCCTCATCCTGCTCCGAGAAGGCGCGGCTCAGCTCGCCCGCGATGACTCCCGCGGCGGTGTTGTCGGTATTGTCGACGACGACGCCGAGAGAAGCCGCTTCGCCGCGTGAAACCTTCTCGCTGAAATCCGGCGGCACGATCACCACCGCCTTGACCTCCCCCTCTCTCAGCTTGTGCAAGGCGGTCCCCGGATCGGGCTCGTTCTGCAAGAGAAAGAGTTGGCGGCTCTGGGCCAGGGTCAAGATCTTGTCGCGCACCTCGACCGCCGCCACGCCCTGGTCCTGCACCACCAGAGCCAGGGGCAGATCATGCAGATCACCACCCATCGACTTACCGAGGATAATCAAATAGATGATGGGCATGAGCGCCATCGGAATCATGAGCTTGGTGTTCCGCCGGAACCGCCGCAGGTCCCGCTCGGCCACCGCCAGCATCCGATGGAGGTTGAACTCGAACATCCCGCTCCCTAACGCATGATCGCCGGCATGGCGTAGGAGTAGTCGCTCGCCACCGAGTCGCGCAATCCCCGGCCCGTGTAGTGAATGAAGACGTCTTCCAGCGTCGGCTCGACAAGCGACATATTCTTCACCTTGTTGCGGTGGATCCGCGACGCCTCGGTGATGCCCTCGAGCGGCACCACATTGCCGGCGAGGATGAGTCGCGCCGTGTGCGACTCTTCGCGCGCCGCCTCCCGAACCTCGGGCAGAGCCTTGAACGCAGCCAACAGCTCGTCGCTCACCTCTTGGAAGAACTGGAGAGTCAGAATGTCCTGCCCCGGCACACTCGCCTTGAGCTCCTGGGGATTGCCCAACGCCACGATCTTGCCGTGATCGACGATCGCCAGGCGATCGCACAGCCGGTCGGCCTCGTCCATGTAGTGGGTGCAGATGAGAATGGTGAGATCGCTCTGCACCCGAAGACCCTCGAGGAGCTCCCAGATGACCCGCCGGCTCTGCGGGTCGAGCCCGGTTGTGGGCTCGTCGAGGAAGAACACTCGGGGGCGGTGAATCAGACCGCGAGCGATCTCCAGTCGGCGCCGCATTCCTCCCGAATAGGTCCCGGCCGGTTTGTCCCGCCATTCCCAGAGCCCCACCGCTTGCAAGAGCTCCTGAGCCCGCTTCTGCCGCTCCTCTTTGCCCATGCCGTAAAACTTGCCGTAGATGTCGAGGCTCTCCCATGCGGTGAGGTCGCTGTCCACGGTGTTCGCCTGTGGAATCACCCCGATTTCGTGCCGCACCTGGGCGGTCTGTTGCACGACGTCATACCCCATCACCAGGGCTTTCCCGGAAGTGGGCCTGATCAACGTCGTCAGCATGCGGATCAATGTGCTCTTGCCCGCTCCATTCGGGCCCAGGATGCCGAATATCTCGTCTCGACCGACGGTGAAGCTGAGATCGTCGTCGGCGGTGAAATCCCCGAACTTCTTGGTGAGATGCTCGACCGCGATCGCCGGCGAATGCGGAGCCGCTGAAGGGGCGCTCATTCCTTCCCCCTGGCCATTCTCTGCACGGACGGATTCACCTGGATGGCCACCTCGGCGGTCATTCCGCCCTTGAGCAGACGCTCGGGATTGGGCAAGCGGGCGGTGACGGTGAAGGTCCGGATGTCCCGCCGCTGCGCGCCCCAATCCTTGCGCGTGGCGAAGTCTCCGGCCGGTTGGATGTCGGTCACCTCTCCCTCGAAGACTCGCCGATCGAAGGTATAGACCCGCACCTCCACCCGATCTCCGGGGCGAACGGCGCCGACGCGCGTCTCATCGACCGCCGCCCTCAGCTTGACCGTGTCGAGCTGCGCCATGGTGACGACCGGGGTGCCGACCATCACCATCTCGCCCGGCAAGTGGATCTTCTCCGAGACTTCACCGTTCGCCGGCGCCCTGAGCTCCGCATAGGAAAGCCGGAGCTCCGCTTCGGCGAGCGTGCTTTCCGCCTGATGCACTCCGGCCTCGGCGGCCAGCACCTGGGCGCGAGCGACTTGCGCGGCGGTGCGTGCGGCGTCCACCGCCTGCGGGGTCGTGGCGCCGCTCTCGAGGAGGCTCGTCTGGCGCTCGAGATCGCGGGCGGTCTTGCCGCGATTGGCGATGGCTTGAACCAGCCCGGCGCGCGCCGACTCCAGTTGCGCTCGCGCCGATTGCACCGCGACTTCCAGGTCCTGAGGCTCGATCCTTGCCACGAGATCTCCGGCCTTGATTGCGTTTCCCTCTGCGACCGGCACCTCGAGGAGACGTCCCTGCACTTTGAAGGCGAGATCGAGATGCACCGCTTCGATGGTCCCCGTCGTCAGCACATCCCCTTTCTGAAAGCCCTCGCTCCGGTGCTGATATCTCCACAGCCCGTAGCCACCCGCGGCGAGAATCACGAGCATGATGATGGGCCTGAGCCTTCCCCGCCCACCCTTCACCTGCTCCGCCATCCCCCTAGTCCTCCTTGCCGCCGAGCCCCGCCCCGGCATGGTCGACCCCCGCCCCGATCGCATGGTCGAGCTCTGCCCGCGCCGACCAGTAGTCGGCGAGCGACCGGGCTTCTTCGGCCTGAGCATCGGCCAGCGCCGTCTCGGCGTCGCGCACATCGGTGGCGGTGCCCGTTCCTTCCTTATAAGAAGCCTCGGCCAGGCGGAGGGCTTCACGTGCCGATGAGATGCGCGACTCGTTCGATCCCCATTCCGCGACCGCCACCCGCAGGTCGGAGAGGGCCTGACGCACCTCGCGCTCGATCGCGAGCAGTTCGTCGCGGCGGCGCGCTTCGACGGCGGTGCGTTCGGCGACAAGCCCGGCGACCCGCGCATCGACGAGCCCGCCGTCGAAGAGCGGCAGGCTCATCTCCACCCCGGCCGAGAGGCTGTAGGTCTTGAGCCCGGGATCGGTGAAATTGGCGTAGTCGTCATCGCGATTGGGAGCCTTGTACTGGGCAGTGCCGGTGAGGCTGAGCTCGGGGCGATGGCCCGCCTGCGCCGCCTCGAGTTGTGCGCGCACTTGCTCGAGCTCGCGGTCGAAGGCCGCGATCTCGGGGCGGGCAGCGACCGCCGCCGTCATCGCTTGGATCGAATCCGGCACCGCTCCTCCGGGTGAAGGCGGCTCATCGAGCGCCTCCGCCGGATCGAGATGGGTGCCGATCGCGGTCTCGAGCTCGAGTCGAGCCATGAGCCGCGCTTCGCGCGCCTGAACCTCGGCGATACCTCGCTCCGATGCATCGACCTCCGCACGCAGAGCATCGAGCTTCGGCGCCACTCCCGCCTTCACCCGGGCACGAGCGATGGTGAGATGGTTATCGGCCGCGGCCAGCGCCTCGTCGGCGGCGGCGAGCAGCCGGAAGGCAGAGAGCTCGCGGTAGTAGGCGCGGGTGATGCGCAGCACGAGATCGGCGCCCTCCTGGTCGCGGGAGCTCGATTGCGCCCGCTCCTCCGCCTGCGCAGCCCGCACCAGTGCGGGATCGCGACCGCCGGAGTAGAGGGTGTATCGCGCCTTGGTCTTGACGTCGAGAGCGGTCGCGCTTCCGAGCGTGATCACCTGGCGGCCTTGTCCGGGAACGTCGAACACCGCCTTCGGCCCCTCGTTGTTTTGAGTGAGAGAGGCGTCGAGGTGGAGAGTGGGTCGCCGCGCGGCGCCCGCCTCGCGCACCGCCTCCTCGGCTCGGGAGACCTGGGCCGATGCGGCCTGCAAGGACGGCGCATTACGGCGCGCGAGCTCTAGACACTCGTCGAGTGAGATCGCCGCCGCCGGTCGAGGCGCGATCGCCCAGAGCATCAATCCGACCAGAACAGGGCGAGGCCCAATCCGCGGGCGAGAAGCGATAGCCTCGAGATAAGCCCTGATCATGACGACGACTCCTTGCGCTTCGCCGGCGCGGCCCCCGTCCAGAGCAGCTGGACGAGTCCTCGCAGGTAGTCCTCCGCCGGGATGGACGGCTGGTTCTGCGCCTTGAGCAAGAGCTCGAGGAAGACATAGTTCTGCACGCTGCCGACGAACACTCGGGCAAGAATCTCGGGATCGTGCTGCCGCAGGCGCTTGAGACGCATCTCGGCTTCAAAAAAGGCGGCAATGCGTCGGACCGCCCGCACCGGCGGCGGATCCGGCACCGAGAGATGTTTCGGCAAACCGAACTTGCGGTTGGACCATGACATCATCATCAGCGGCATCAGTCGCCGCATGAAGGTCAGCATCTCGGTCCCGAATTCGAACAGGTGCCGGCGCAAGTCGCCGTTGCCCACGCGCTGCGGGAGCTTGCGCAGGAACTCCGGGTCCTGAACCGTCGGCTCCATGGCCCGGCGAAAGAGCTCGTGCTTGGTGCGGAAGCGTTTGAAGATCGATCCCTCGGCCACATCCGCCCGCCGGGCGACCTCGGCTGTAGTCGCCTGGATGCCTTTCTCGAGGAAGACCTCGCGAGCGGCGTCCAGGATCTGTTCGGTGGTGATGGTGGAAGGACGGATCATCGATTCTTCTGCCGCGCCGCCGCCGGCCAAGTGAGTGAGTACTTACTCATTAAACCAGCCGCCGGTCAAATCGGTTCCTTTTCCACCTCCCCCCAGTGTGCTGGAGCCATGGGGACCCTCCCCATCCTTTCGGGGGTTGAACCCTGTGCTAGGCTCGGACGTGGGTTAGCCATTCATCCCCAGAGGCCGAGCCTCCCCTGCCTCCATGCAGGATCGACAGTAGGTTACGAGGTCCGCAGACCCGACCCTCGACCTCAGGAGTGATTCGATGACGCGCTATGCCCTGCCCATCGCTTTGCTGCTCGGCGTCGGTCTGACCTCCCGCGCCGCGTTCACCGCCACCACGCCTTCCCCGTCCACGAAGGCCGAACGAGAGCTCGTCATTGTCTCCACCGCATCGAACCGGGGCGAGGTCGATCACTGCGGCTGCCACCAGGCGGAGAAGGGCGGCCTCACTCGCCGGGTCGCCTTCGTCGACTCGCTG
>JBIOUT010000316.1:0-5937 GCA_044867365.1 Candidatus Eiseniibacteriota bacterium
AGAAGTCCGATGCCGAAGTCGGCCACTCCGGCGTTGTTCGACATGACGGTGAGATCCTTGATCCCGCGGGCGCGCACTGCGGCGATCAGGTTCTCCGGGATTCCGCAGAGCCCGAACCCTCCCATCATGATCGACGCCCCATCACCCACCCCGGCCCGGTCGAGAGCCTCCGCGGCACCGGCAACCACCTTGTTCATGGGCAAATCCTCATTGGGAAGTCTTTCTGCAGGTCCTCCGCTCGCTTACCCACCGGCGAATGTAATCGACGATCTCCGCTGTCGTCGTACCGGGGCCGAACAGCCGGCCGAACCCCATGGCCTCGAGAGCCTTCATGTCCTCGGCCGGCACGATCCCGCCGCCGATCACCAGTCGATCGCCGAGCCCATGCTCGCGCAATCGTTCGAGGACCCGCGGGAAGAGGGTCATGTGCGCGCCGGAGAGGCTCGATAGGGCGATCACGTCGGCGTCTTCTTCGAGCGCGGCGTCGGCGATCATCTCCGGCGTCTGGTGGAGACCGGTGTAGATCACTTCCATGCCGGCGTCGCGAAGCGCCGACGCCACCACCTTGGCCCCGCGGTCATGACCATCGAGACCGGGCTTGGCGAGAAGAACGCGGATCTTGCGTTCGGTCATGGAATCCTTCATCGACGCGCGGCGGATGCCACGGGCGCCACAGAGTGGCGGATGATACCGGTGACCCGACGCGCCGTCATCCGCCGAGGAGCCGTTCGAGGAGCCGCGCGGACGCGCGACGCGGGGTGGTTCGCCCGGCGGCGATCGCCTTCACTTCCTCGTCGATCGCAGCGTCGAGCATCTCCCCGGCTCGCCGCTCGGCCCCTTCGGCGAGGAGAGTCAGGAGACGAGTCCGCAAGGCGCGCTCGCGCCGCTCCGAGACCCGACCTAATGCATCGCCGCCGGCCGCGTCGATCGCCGCCAAGAGCTCGTCAACGCCTTGGGCGCTCCTGGCATCGATGAGGACGACGGGAACTTCTGCGCCGCTTCGAGTCCCCGCCGATTCACGCTTGGCGCGGAGATCGAGCGCTTCCCGAAGCTCACCGGCGAGCGCGCTCGCCCCTGGGCGGTCCGCCTTGTTGACGACCATGATGTCGCCGATCTCGGTGAGTCCCGCCTTAAGGCTTTGCACCGCATCCCCCGCCTCGGGCACGAGGACGACGATGACGAGATGCACCGCCCCGGCCACTTCGAGCTCGGTCTGGCCGACGCCTACGGTCTCGACCAGCAAGCGATCGAAACCGGCTGCGGCCAGGAGATCGAGCGCCTCGATCACGTGCGCCGCCAATCCGCCTCGATGCCCGCGGGTGGCCATCGAGCGCAAAAAAACGTCGGGGTCGCCGCCGAGACCGCCCATGCGAATGCGATCGCCGAGAAGGGCGCCGCCGGTGAAGGCGCTCGTCGGATCGACGGCGAGGATTCCCACTCGATGACCGCGAGCCCGGTAGCGCAGCGCGACTTTCTCGATCAGGGTGCTCTTACCGGCGCCGGGAGGTCCGGTGAACCCGAGGCGTAAGGCTTGAGCGTTCGCGGCTTGAGCGTCCGTAGCGGCAGCTTGTGGTCCGGCGGCCAGCGCCTCGATCAGATCGTCCGCCGCCGATTCGTCCGATTCGAGGAGGCTCAGGGCCCGAGCCAGCGCCCGCCGATCTCCGGCGCGAATCTCGGCGGCGAGCCCGGGCACGGAGGGAGAGCCGGGAGATTCCGGTGAAGGGCGACTCGAGCGTGAGGTACGGGTCGATTCCACGGAGCGGCGAGGCGGCAATCTCGGAGACTCAGTCGCGACGCCTGCGACTCAAGGCGCCGTCGAGAGAGAATCGACCGGACCCGGCCAGGATGAGCGCCAAATAGACGAGGAGATAGAGGAGCGCCATCTCCGGCCTGCCCCAGGCCTTGAGCGTCTCCTCGGGGATCTGGACGAGATGGAGGTTCGCGGCGATCTGCTGGTGGGCGTGATGAACTCCGAAGGCGGCGACCGCCATTGTGACCGCGGTGAAGAAGGCGGCCACTCGCGTCCACAGTCCGACGGCGACCAGGATTCCCCCCGCCGCTTCCGCCAGCGCCGCCGCCCAAGCAAAAACCAGAGGCGCCGGGAAACCTAACTTGGCCACACCTTCCACAAGGTGCACATCGCCGGAAGACAACGCCGCCACCTTACCGAAGCCGTGCCAGCCCGCATGCATCAATCCGGAGAGGCGAAGGAGGAGGAAGGCCAGGTCTTCGCGCGTGTGATTCATCGGCGAAACTTCTCCCGAAGGTTGTGGGTCGATCGCGCCTTCGCGGGATGTCCACGAAGCGGCGAATCCGCGGGAGACGGAAGGCGCGAGTATAGCCCACCGGCGGAGGCGATCGCCAACTCAGCGGAGCTCGAGTCCGCTAGAGCTTTCGCGCCACGATGTCGAGGGTTCGCAGAAGCTCGATCGCCGATCCCGACGCTGCGATCGACTCCGCCGCCATTGGATCGGGAGAGCGTGTCCCCTCGGCGGCGTGGCGGGCTGCGCGTGATCCCCGAACCTCGAAGCGCTCGATGGCGAAGCCTGCTTCGATCACCGTTCGCCGGTAGTCCTCGATAAGAAGCGCGCCGCCGATGCAGCCGGCGACGGCCTCGGGGCTATTCCGCACCGCTTCGGGAAGCGCGGCCAGGAGAGCGACGTCGGAGAGATAGGCGCGGCCGCCCGGACGGAGGACGCGCCCCACCTCGCGGAAGACCGCGCTCTTGTCGGGGACGAGATTGATGACGCAGTTCGAGATGACGACATCGACCGACTGATCGGCGACCGGTAAGTGCTCGATCTCCCCCAGCCTGAACTCGACGTTGTCGAATTTCCCGGCTGCGGCCCCTCGCCGCGCCCGGGCGATCATCTCCGGGGTCATGTCGACCCCGATCACCCTTCCAGTCGGACCCACAGCCTGAGCCGCCAGAAAGCAGTCGATGCCCCCGCCCGACCCCAGGTCGAGCACCACCTCTCCCGGTTCGAGCGGGCCGAGAGCCGTCGGATGCCCGCAGCTCAAGCCAAGATTCGCCCCCTCGGGCACCCCTGCCACCGCCTCGGAGTCATTGCCGGCGCACTCGCTCTCGGCGCTCTTCGGCCCGCAGCATCCGGCTGGACCGCGGGTCGCCACCTCGGCATAACGGGAGCGAATGTGGGCGCGGAGGGTTTCCGTATCCGGCTTGGGTGACGCCGATGACGACTCGACGATGGTTGCTTTCTGTCCGGTGGTCATGATTCTTTCCCTTTCTTCATGGATTTGCGCGGTGGAGGCGCCGCGGCGGCGGCTGTAATGCGGGCCTCTCGTTTCATCGCCAGGAAATCGAGGAGCTCGCGAACCACGTCCTCCCGCACTCGGCAATAGAGGAACTGGCCCCTCCGCTCGACCTCGATCAACTCCGCCGTTCTCAGCTCCTTGAGGTGATGGGAAACCGTCGACGCGGCGAGGTTGAACTCCCGGGCCAGATCCCCGACCGGCGATCCCACCTCGACCCTTCCACCCCCGCTCGTCACGTAGCAGCAGTACGTGTTCGATCGGATGAGCTCGAAGAGCTGCAACCGCTGAGGGTTGCCAAGGGCCTTGAGCCGCATTGCCATCGCGTCGATCATCTCGGTTCCCTTCGCCCACTGGGCTACTTCGATACTTCTATGATTATCGAAATAAGCAGCGCGATCCAGCTTTTTTTCTGCCGAAGTGACTTTGCCATGGGGGCTCCCCGATGGCGTCCCTAGCCCCGCCAGGCCCCCCTCTTCCCGGTGAAGGGGTTCCCAGCGCGGAAGCGGCTGAGCGGGATCGAGCGCTTGGGTCGCGAATCCTCGGCTATCTCGCCAAGCCGAAGGAATTCAACCGCAACGCCCGGCTTTATCTCGTGGGCACCATGCTGATGGGCTTCGGCCATGGGGCGGCCTGGGTGCACCTGAACCTCTATTTCAGGGCCCTGGGCCTCCGCGAAGCCACGATCGGGACGATCCTCTCCGCCGGCTCGCTCGGGACCGTGCTTGCGGCGCTGCCGGCTGCGGTCTGGGTCGATCGCGTCCCGGCGCAGACGGTGTTCCTGAGCTCGGCGATCGGGTTCGCGGCGCTCCTGGCCATCCAGCTCTTCTCGACCAACCCCATCGTCCTCGCCGTCGCCGCCGCTGTTGGCGGCGCTCTCTTCGTCGTTCACTGGGTGGCGGCGGCTCCCTTCTTCATGCGCAACGCGGGCCAACACCACCGCCTCGATCTTTTCAGCTTCTCGGTGGCGATCGAGACCCTCGCCACCGTCATCAGCGCCCCAGGAATCGGCGCCCTGGCGCAAGTTTTTGCGCACGCCTCGGGCTCGGAGCTTCTCGGCTTGCGGAGCGCCCTTCTCCTCGCCGCCCTCGCCGCTCTCCTTGCCGCCGTCGCCTTTGCTCGCATCCGGAGCGCGCCGCCAGCAGGGGCGCATCGGTCGCTTCGCGACTACTTCCGAGCCCGGGACTGGCCCCTCCTCGGCCGCCTCACTTTGCCGCCCTTCCTCGTCGGCTGCGGCGCCGGCCTCATCATTCCTTTCCTCAATCTCTATTTCCGCGATCGATTCGCGCAGACTCCTCGGGCGATCGGGGCATACTTCGCCGTCGCCCAGCTCCTCACCACCTTGAGCCATCTCGCCGCCCCGCCCGTCGCTCGCCGCATCGGCATGGTGCGGGCCGCGGTCACGAGCGAGCTCCTCTCCATACCCTTCTTCTTGATCCTGGCGCTAGCCCATGATCTGCGTCTCGCAGTCATCGCCTTCTGGATGCGAGCGGCGCTCATGAATATGAATCAACCGATCGCCACGAGCTTCGCCATGTCGGTGGTGAATCACGAGGACCAAGCGGTCACCAACTCGGTGCGGCAACTGGCGTGGAACTTCGCCTGGATGGTGAGCACCCAGATCGGCGGGGTGATGATCGAGCGGGCAGGCTACGCCCCACCGATGTTCATTACCATGAGCCTGTACGCGATAGCGGCGAGCCTTTTCTACCTCTTCTTCCGTCACTCGCGAATCTGATACGCGGGCATCACTTCCGTAACAGCTTGAACGCATGGTTCCAGCTGTTGGTGCGCACTCCATACAGCACCCACACAATACACATCGGCTCGAGGTAACGGGAGCCCTCGATGCCGCCGATATCCGCCGGATTCCAGCCGAATTCTTTGAGAATCCCCTCGACCTTCTTCTTGGCCTCCTCGTCGTTGCCGCAGAAGAGCATGTCAGGCGGTCCGCCGGGGAAGCTCGGGCGGAACATGTGGGCGTTGCCCACGGTGTTGAACGCCTTGACCACATGCGCCCCGGGGAGCAGGCGCTGGACCCGTTCACCAAGCGAATCGGTGTGACCGATCGCCAGCTTCGGCGCCATGCCGGCGGAGAAGTCGAGCGGATTGGTGGAGTCGATGACCACCTTTCCCCGGAAGTTCTCGGGTCCGGCCGCCTTGACCGCGCTCTCCGTCGCCACCCCGAGAGTGGCGATGACCACCATCTCCCCGAACCGCGCCGCCTCGGCAAAGGTGCCTGCCGAGCCCTTGGCGCCGACCCCTTTCACCCAGGCCGCCGCTTTCTCGTTGTTCGCTTCTCGAGATCCGAGCTTCACCTCGTGACCGCACGTGACGAATGCCTTGCCCAGAGCCTGGCCGACATCTCCCGTTCCCAGCACTCCCACCTTCATGTTCCTGCTCCTCACTCGGGGGCCGGACCGCCCCCGCGCTCAGCGCGTCACTGCGAGCTTCGTCGACACGACGCGCCCACCCAGATCCACGCTCAAGAAATAGATGCCCGGAGAAAGTGGCGCACCCTTTCCGTCCCGGCCATCCCAGCGCAGGCTCTGCCGGCCGGCGCCGAGCCGCCCTTCGTGGAGGATTCGGACCAGGCGCCCGTCGGCGGTGTAGAGGGCGATGCGCGCCTGAGATGGAGCGGGGCCGACCTCGATCGTCACCGTC
>JBIOUT010000317.1:0-5171 GCA_044867365.1 Candidatus Eiseniibacteriota bacterium
AGCGGTTTGACGCCGCTCACGGCAGGGTCGATGTGCCGGGCGATGAACTCCGGATTCTCATTCATGATCTGCGCATAAGCGCGCAGGCCAACCGTGAACCACTCACGAATCCAATCGCAGAACGGGAGATAAGCCCGCCTGAGATCGCCGTCGTAGTGGATTTCAAGCTGGTAGAAGCAACCACCGCCGCACAAGTGACGGGCCCAGCAGATCTGGCAGTCGAGCTTGTGCTTGAGATGAACGTCATCGAGCGAGGCGTATTGCTTGTCGCGATCCACTCCGCCCTGGAGGGTTCCGATCTGGTACTTGGCGTTCCCCACCAGCCGATGGCAGCTGTAAAGGTTGCCGAACGGGTCGCCCGAGAACATCTGCACTCCGGCCCCACAGCCGAAGCTCTTGGCCGCGCCCTCGTGAATCTGATGCAGGATGGTGGTCAAATTGGAGAAGCCGTAGTAGCTCCCCTTGCAAGCCGCGTTCACATAGCGTTCGGCGCAAACCTTGAACTCATCGAGAAGCTTGGGGAGATCCTGCGGGCCCAGATTCATCAACGAATCAGGACTCGACACCACCCCGATACCGACCTCGCCGAAGCCGACGCCGAGAAGGTGATCGACGATGCGACCAACATCCAAAGTCTTGCGGGTGAGTGTCACCCGACAGCTCACCAGCGTCCGCTTGAGAAGAGGTGTGGTCTTCGCCACCACCAGATCATAGGAGCCCTGACCATCGGTCAGAATACGGAAACGGTTCTGAACCTCGGGCGGACCGTCCATCGACACGGTCACCTGGATGCCGTGCTCGATGATGAAGTCGATCTTCTCCTCGTCGAAGAGGGTGCCGTTGGTCGTCACTGCGAAATGGATGCGCTTGCCCATCTCGCGCGCCCGCTGCTCGCCATAGAGCACCGTGGCTCGCATCACCTTCCAGTTCATGAACGGCTCGCCGCCGAAGAAGGTGAAGTTGACGTCCCGCACGTCGGCCGAATTGTTGAGCAAGAGATCGACATAATCCCTGGCGGTTCCCTCGCACATCATGTCGCGAGGGCCGCCGTAAGGACCGGTGTCGGCGTAGCAGTAGGTGCAGCGCAGGTTGCAATCCATGGCGACGTGGCAGGTGAGCCGCGTCATCGGCAGATTGCGCGGATCAAAGGGATCGGTGCGCACCGGCTCATGCCATCCGAGGACGGTCCAGCCGTTGATGGTGGCGCCCGGCTCGATGAAAGACCGGCTCCGGCCGTCACCTAGCCCATGTCCGTTGCCGTTGCTCCCCCCCTCCCCGTTGCCGTCCGAGTGCCCGTGGCCATTGCCGCCATTCGATAGCGGACTAATCACGCCGAGCTGCAGGAGCTCGGAGAGAGCCGAAGCCACGTCCTTGCGATCGAAGCGATCGGCCACTGCCGCCGCAATCACTTCAGGAGGGGCTGTGGGACGGTCCGCCAAGAAATCGACGACCGCCGCACCCACATCATCAAGGCCGACGAAGGCGGTGGTGGGAACGACCAGGAGGTACCAGTCACCGTTCAGGCGGACGGGATAACTCTCGCGGAGGTAGAGTTCCTGAGCCATGGATCCTCGCGCCGACCGGAAATGGCCGCCGGTGAGGGTTTTGACCCCGGGCGGGCAAGCGCACGCCGCCAAACGGGGCTGGCGACCTCCTTTAGGATAGGCGAATGCGGGCTTTCCGTCAACAGCCGGGTCCGCGGGCGGCCTCGCCGGCCACCTCACTCTCGCCACTCCGGAATGATCCATTGGCAGCCCATCTGGCCGGATCCCTCGACGGGACTGTGCTTGTCATCGGGTCCGCCTCACGTGATCTCCTGCACGCCGTAGCCGGCTCGGCAAACCGGATCGTGCTCATCGGCACCGATCTCGTGACCATGCAACTCCTCCGCCGGATACTCGCCGAGGCCAGGTTCGAGGAAGCCGACGTGGTCGTCGCTCACCCGGCGGCATTGCCGTTCCGGAGCGGCAGGGTTGATGGAGGGGCGGTCATCGTCCCCGAGGGACCTCTCGATGCCGAGACCCGGCGAGAGATCGAGCGCACCCTCGGCATCGCTCGGGCGTTCGCCATCATGCCGTCCGAAGCGGCCGCCGACGGGGACCGGACGCTCGCGACCTCGGCCGGTCAAGCCCTAATCCACGTGAGTGGTCGCTTTCTGGACCCACCGGCCTGGCGCACGGGGTCGGCCCTGACGCGCTCTTCGGCGGTCAGCATCGTAATCCCCACCCGCAATCGGGCTCCGCTTCTCTCTCGAGCGATCGAGAGCGCCCTCGCTCAGGACTCCCCCGCCTTGGAGGTCATCGTCGTCGATGACGGCTCGACCGACCAAACCGGAGCCGTCATCGAGCGCTACGGCCAAGGGTTGCGCGCGCTCCGCCGCCAACCGGGAGGCCAGGCCGCGGCGATGAATGCGGGGCTCGAAGTCGCTAAGGGCGAATGGATCGCCTGGCTCGATGATGACGATTACTTCCTGCCGGCGAAGCTCCGACTTCAAATGCGAACCCTGAATGATCCGCAGGTCGGGCTTGCCTTCACCGCTCACTATCTTGGCAACGCGGAGGGGCGGCCGATCGAGGCGAGGCCACTACCGAGGTTCGAGCCCGGCGAGGTCCTCCGTTTGCTCCTGCGCGGATCGATCTTCCTCGGACCGACGGCCATGGTCCGCCGCGAAGCCTACGCCGAGCTCGGTGATCTTCCTTATGACGAGACCCTGCCGCGGGCGGCCGACTACGCCATGTGGTGGCGGCTAGCGCGCCGATGGAAGATCGCCGTCCTCCAGGTGCCGCTTACCGTCGTTCGCCGTCATTCCGGAAACGCTCTCGATCACGCCAGGGCGCGCGCCATCTACAACTCGGTCCGCCGGACGTTGCGCTGGGCGTGGGAGAACGTGCCCCTGGATGAATTGGCGGCCGGCGCAAGCGTCGGGGAGGTGCAGCTCGAACGTGGGGCGGCATTGCTGCGCGCCGGACTATGGGCCGAGGCGCGCTCCGATCTCGAGGCGGCTTACGATGTGAACCCCGAGCGCGCCGGGAACCTGCTCGGACTGGCGGCGTTCGAGAGCGGCGATCTGGCCCGAGCCGAGGAACAATTCGGCGCCGTCCTCGCTCGCACGCCTCGCAGCCTGGAAGCTCTGAATGGTCTCGCCGCGGTCTTGCTCCTTGCCCGACGCCAGACCGAAGCAGTGGGCGTGCTCGACCGTGCGGTTGCCGCCCATCCTCACGATCCCCTCAGCCGTTACAACACGGCGCTGGCCGGCGAGCTCACCGGAGACGCAACGAGCGGAGATGCGGCTCCCGCCCTGGGCTCGTCCCTCACTCTTGCCCGCGATCTCCTGGCTGAGCGCGTGATGCGCGGCGCCCTCTTTTCGCTGGCGCCGCCGCTTCGCGGCATCGACGCTTTCTTTGCCGATCTCCGGCGCGAGGAGTGGGGTCGGAAGGGACTCTGGGTTCCGATCACCGTCGATCAGCCGGATACCCCCGACTGATCCGGAGCTCCCCGCGTCACCTCGGCGTCGATCCAGCGCGCGAGATGCTCGAACCCTTGGCGCTGGCGAGCGGGATCGCCGGCGCCTTCGAGATAACTGGTGAGCGCGCGCCGGAAGAGAGCGTTCTCGAGCTGTCGGTAGCCCCGGCTCGAGACTGCGCTCGTTCCCCGGCCCGCTCTGGTCATTTGCCGATCCAAGCGGCGCTCGAGCGCCATCACCATCTGCACGAAATCGGTGGTGCGCGGATCGGCGAAACGAAAGTCCCACCCATAGTCATGAGGTGACTGGACGACCAGTCCTTCGCGCCGCGCCTTGCGAAAGATGGGATTGAACGGGTCGTAGAACGCCAGGCGCGAGCGCAATCCTACCGCCGGAAGGAGGAATGGCGCTTCCCGCTCGATGATCCGGACATTCCGATCCAGATCTTCGATTGTCGTCCACGGATCGAAGAGGATGAGCCCGTGACCGCTGAAGGGCTCGATTGCGTCCCCGTAATCGCGCTTGAGCTCGCCGAGCAGACGCGCCGCCCGCACGTTGTCCTCGACCGAAATCCCCTTGTTGAAGATGTCCAGGTGGCGCTGATCGAAATTCTCGAATCCGATTTGCTGGAGGACGATCTGAGTCCCGCTCGCCTGCGCCACATCCAAAGCTCGCCGGAACTCCTCTTCTTTGGCGAGCAGAACGGTGGCAAAGGTGCGAATGGCGAGAATCCGAACCGCCGGGCCTTCGGCTTGCAGGCGGGCGAGAAGCGGACGCAGGACGCGGAACGGGTTCTCTGATTGCAGCGAGAACTCCGAGGCTCCGGTTGCTCGATGGAGATGTCGGATCTGAGTGAGAACGAGGTCGACGGTACGCTCCACATCCATGAGGGTGAAATCTTGGAAGCGGAAGACGCAGAAGCTGCAGCCGCGCGTGTTCTCGATGAACGGGGCGATCGCCGCCTGCGCCCGATCGCCGAGCGGCAGGTGATCGAGGAGCCGCGCCGCCGGCTCTTCGGGCTCGACTCCCTCGAATTCGGGGAGAAGCAGCGCGTCCTCCATGTAGGGGCAACCGAACTCGGGAACGACGCTCAAGAGATGATGATTGGCTCCGGGCTGGCGGCCGGTCCCCAGGTAATCCCAATCGAGGAAGGGGGTGTAAGGAAGGATCTCCTCGTTCGCGTCCCAGCGGCGGATGAGCCCACTGTGATCGATCAGGCGCTGGGCGGCCTGTTGCTCTCCGACCCGGAAAAAGAGGTTGGGCACAGCGCTCGGGCGCCGCCCCGCTTCCAGGGATCCTGCCAGGGCGCGCATCGCTCGGCGGCCCGGACCGACGACCGCCATGTCGGCGGTGCTGGCCAGAAAGAGGGCGAGGGCATTGACCCCGCCGACGACGACCGGCAATCGAGGGAAGGCCTCCTTGATCTGGCCAACGACATCGATGGGAAAGATCGAGTCCAGGCCGATGAGGTCATATCCGCGGGCGTCGATGCGATCGAGGAGATCGGGAACGTGACGGACTCCGACGAGGCATGCGTCCACCTGGTGCCCGTCCGCCAGGAGATCGGGGGCCAAGAGGCAGCCGCCGATATGAGGGGCGTTGTCGGGGTGAGAGAGCTCGAACTGAAAGAGTCCGATGCGAAGGGGCATGAGTTCGTCGAATGGCGGTCGGAAGTTGTCGGTCGAAAGCCGGTATGTCGTATGCCGGT
>JBIOUT010000318.1:0-5206 GCA_044867365.1 Candidatus Eiseniibacteriota bacterium
GCGCTTTCGGCCACCTCGGCGCGGACTCGCCGCTCATTGATAAAGGAGCGGAGTGCGCGACCGGATCGCGGATGAATGCCGAGCTTGGTGACAAGCTTCTCCGGGGCCCATCCCGCAAAGATGAGCACCCCGGCGTGGATGCCGGGGACATCGCCAGTCCCCGCGCGAGCTGGCGATCGGCCTGCGCTTCGGTTTGGACGAGCCGCCGGAGCTCGGCATCATGCCGGATCGACCGGTCGATGCTGGTCTGCACATGGCGAGCGCCCAGATCGTCGGGACGAGCGCAAGCCGCCGAGGCCAAGGTCCCGGGCATGGGAATCCTCCTCGCTTCGCCATCGGCCAGGGCAGGGAACGGCCGGGTTCGACCGGGAACGCCAATGCGCGGGAGCGCACGCCGATCCGCCGGCCGGGCGAGGTGGCAGATAAGTTGTTCTGGGGGTCGTACGGCTGCGGCCGGAAGCGGGAAGGTAGCGCAGCCCTAGTACATGACTTGCAGCAAGTTAGCCCATCCCACCCGCTCTGTCAATACAAAAGTATAGTATCGAGAGAAATTTTTCCGGGCGCGAGGGGGATGAGATTCTCAGCTTCCCTGAACCCGCGCGATCTGGACGGTGATGTTGTCCTTGCCGCCTCGTTCGCGAGCCAGATCGATGAGCTGCCGGCATGCCGCGAACGGGGGACCCGACGCAGCGATCTTCGAAATCTCTTCGTCCTTCACCATCCCTGACAGCCCATCCGAGCAGAGCACCACCGTATCGCCATGATCGAGCTGGATCGGCTCCTGATTGGTATCCACCTCGATGTCCTGCTCGTTGCCCAGACTGCGCGTCAAGATGTTCTTCATCTCCGGTGAGATTCGCCGGCTTCCAGCGACGGCGCGCTCCATCTCGGCAACGACGGTGTGATCCTGGGTGAGGAGAGTCATCTTGCCGCGGGCGAGGAGATAGGCCCTGCTGTCCCCGGCATGGGCATGGAAGAGCTGGCGCCCGACGACCGCCGCCGAGACGCAGGTCGTTCCCATCCCCGCGAAGCGCCGATCGCTGCGAGCACGGAAAAAGATCGCCTCGTTGGCGTTGCGAATCGCTGCCACCAGAGAGTCGCGAACGTTGTGGCCGCGGAGTGCGTCGAGGAAGACCTTGCCCACCCGCTCCAGGGCCATGGAGCTCGCGACCTCGCCGGCGGCGGCTCCTCCCATGCCGTCGGCGACGACGAGGAGGCCGCCCGGGGTGCCACCGCCCGTTGTGATTCCGCCACCCGCGGCGATCCCGCCGCCCGGGCTGTCACCACCGCCCGGGCTGTCACCACCGCCCGAGATGCCGCCGCCCGCGCCGGCTGACTGGATCGGGAAGGCGCCGAACGCGTCCTCATTGTTCTTGCGCACACAGCCAAGATCACTCACCCCGGCGACGATGAGCTTCCATCGACCGTCAGCGGTCAAAGGGAACTCCTTGACCACCGGGTCGGCAGGCATCTCGATCGTCGGCCCGATCTCGATCGTCACCGGGTCGTCATCCGCATCGACCCCGCGCTTCTCGGGCACCAGGGCTCCCTTGCCGATCCGCCGGAGATGCGTCGCCAGCGCCTTCGAAGTGATCCATTCCTGAGTGGCGAGTTGCCCGAGGTTCTGGCTATCGAAGCCCTCGAAAAGCTCTCCCGTCGAGTAGAGCTCGATCAGGAGCTGAACGACTTCGGGAAAGAACTGAGTACCCGTATTGCTCAAGAGCTCCTCGAATGCCGCCTCGGGAGACAGGCCCCGCCGGTAAGGACGATCTGCGGTCATGGCGTCGAAAGCAGCGATCACCATGATGATCCGGCTCCCGATTGGGATCCGTTCCCCGCTCAATCCGCGTGGATATCCCATCCCGTTCGGCTGCTCATGGTGGCAGTAGACGATCTCCGCCGCCTCTTTGAAGAAGGACTCGTCCTTGAGGATGTCGTAGGCGAACTTGGGATGCGCCTGGACGCTCGAGTATTCCTGCTCGGAGAGCCTGCCGGGCTTGAGGAGCACCTCGCGCCGGATCGCGGTGCGGCCGACGTCGTGAAGCAGGGCCGCGTACTCGATGGTTGCAATCTCGCGCTCGGAGAGCCCCATCTTGCGCGCCATGGCGGCGCACATCTTCGACAGGCGGAGCGAATGCCCGCGGGTGAACGGATCCACCGCATCGACCGCCGCCATTAAGTTCCTCACCATCGACAGGTGATCGCGTTGGGCCTGGAGCCAGAGCAAGAAGACATAACGCGCGAGAAGGAGCGGGATGAGGAAGAGCGCGACGGCCACCGCGCCGATTCGCACCTGGGCCACTGCCAACAAAGCTCCGAAGGGCAGCATGAGCACATCGAGTCCCGCCTCCGCCGGCATGTGGACGGGGATGGAGTTGCCCGCCGACTGTTGCTTCTTGAGCTTCGAGCCCAGGGTGCTGATGACGTTCATCGCCAGGACATAAGCCAGCCCGCAGGCGATGACCGGAACCAGCCGCGACGAGTCGATGAAGAGGTTGTTCCCCACCTCGCCTCCCATCCAGGCGTAGACGACTCCGGTGAGGCTGATGGCGCAAACCGACTGACTCATGCGCAGAATGGCGTCGGCAGGAGATTGCTTGAGGGCGACACTCGCGGCGATGCGGGAGAGGACCGCGAACCAGGAGGTGATCGAAGGGCCGAAAACGAGGACGGCGCCGACGTCGATGGCCGTCGTCCAGCGGATGCGCGCATTTCCCCAGGGCAACGGAATGGGGGAGAGGGCGGCGAGGGTGGCCATCGCCAGCCACAGGATCAGGGTTTGTCCTGCTTCCGGTCCCCAATCGAAATGGCCGGCCTCGCCTCCGGCGAGCAGCAAGAGAGCGCAAGCCAGCAAGGTCACGACATACCCTGTGTAGAGCCCGGTGTTCTTGATCAAGAACTCCTCTCCCGGTTACGCGGCGGCCTCGCGTACGAGGTACCGCTCGAACTGGCTGCGATCGATCGCGTGCTCATAAGCTTCTTCGGCGCTGATGATCTTCTTTTGCAACAGGTCCTTGAGCGGCGCGTCGAGGGGCTGCATTCCCGCCTTCTTCCCAGACTGGATGACGTTGGCGAGCTTGTGGGTCTGACCGGAGCGGATGATCGATGCGCATGCCGAGGTGTTGATGAGCACCTCGGCAGCCACCACCCGGCCGGTATGGTCTGCGGTGCGGACGAGCTGCTGGGAGACGATCATCTGCAGGCCGTCGGAGAGCATGTTGCGCACCATCTCCTGTCGCTTCTCCGGGAACACATTGACGATGCGGGCGACCGTTCCCATCGCGTTCTTGGTATGGAGAGTGCCGAGGATCTGGATCCCGGTCTCGGCGGCGGTCAAAGCCAAGGAGATGGATTCCAGGTCGCGAAGCTCACCCACCATGACGACATCCGGATCCTCGCGCACGGCGCTGCGCAGGGCCTCGGCGAAGCTCGGGGAATGCACCCCGACCTCGCGCTGGCTCACCACGCATTGCTTGAACGTGTGCACGAACTCGATCGGATCTTCGATGGTGATGATGTGACCTTTGCCGCTCGAGTTGATCGTGTCGATCATCGCCGCGAGCGTGGTGGATTTCCCCGCGCCGGTGGGGCCGGTGACCAGAGTCAGCCCCTTGCGGTTGGAGATCATCGATTTGATCGACGGCGGCAGCCCAAGCTGTTCGAGTCCGGGTATGGTCGATGGTATGGCGCGGAGCGCCGCGCCGACCCCTCGATGATGGTGGTAGACATTCGCTCGGAAGCGGCCGATCCCGGGACTCTCATAGGCGAAGTCGACCACCAGCTGCTCTTCGAACTTCTGCCTCTGCTCATCGGTCATGATCTCGAGCAGGATGTTCTGCATGTCCTCGACCGAAAGGGCACGGAAGCGGATGGCGTGTAGGGCGCCGTGAATGCGGATCCTCGGCGGTTCTCCGGAGATCAGGTGCAGGTCGGATCCACCCTGCTGGATTGCGAGCTCGAGGAACGAGTTGACTCGATTCAAAGGATCATCCTGCAGTCGGTACCGCTCGGTTCTGAGTCTCGATCAGGCTCAGGAGCTCGGCGCGGGTCACATAACGCGCGAATTCAGTCTTGTCGGTGGCTCGCAAAAAGGCGTCGTCGGGGTCGATATCTCCCGCCTGCACCAGGCTGAGCAGCGCCTGGTCCATGAGCTGCATGCCCATCCGGCGGCCGGTGGTCATGACTCCAGGCAGCTGGAAGATCTTCTGCTCGCGGATGAGCTGAGCGACCGCCGGCGTCACCACCAGGATCTCGGCCACCGCTCTCCGCCCGCGGCCATCGGCCAACCGGACGAGCTCCTGGCTCACCACCGCCTTCAGCGTATCGGCGAGGGTGTGCCGGACCTGGTTCTGCCCCTCGGCGGGAAAGACATCGACCAGGCGATGAATGGTCTGGTAGGCCCCGCGAGTGTGAAGCGTCCCCAACACCAGATGACCGGTCTCGGAAGCCTCGATGGCGAGCGAGATCGACTCCGGATCCCTGAGCTCCCCGACCATGATCACGTCCGGATCCTGCCTCAATGCGGAGCGCAGTCCTTCGGCAAATGATCGGACGTCCGTTCCCACCTCGCGCTGGACGATCTGGCAGCCTTTGCATTCATGGATGAACTCGACTGGATCCTCGAGAGTGACGACGGTCGAGTTCCGCTTGTGGTTCATCTCGTTGACGAGCGCCGCGAGAGTGGTCGACTTGCCGCTGCCGGTCCCGCCGGTCACCAGCACCAACCCTGACTTCAGGGTGGCGAGCTCGGCCACGACACTCGGCAGTCCGAGATCGGAGAGCTTGGGCACGACATCGGGCAGGACCCGACACGCCGCCGCCCATCCGGTCAGCTTGCGGAAGACATTGATCCGGAATCGGCCGATTCCCTCCGCCCAGTAGGACATGTCGACCGAGCCGCGACGAAAGAGCTCCTCACGACCTCGCTCGGTGAGGATCTCCTCGAGGATGGCCTGAGTCTCTTCCGCGGTGAGCGTCCGATAGCGGAGCGGACTCAGCTGTCCGTCCATCCGTACGAGGGGAGGGAGCCCGACCGAGAAATGGATGTCCGAGCATCCCTGTTCGCGTCCGAGCTGCAAGAAGGCGTCGATTCTACGCATGGGGTTGCCCCGGTTGGCCGGTGATCGCAAGCACCGCCCGGATCTCGCCCAGCAACTCTTCAGCGGTCCGATAGCGCTGATCGGGTTCTCTCGCCATCGCTCGGACG
>JBIOUT010000319.1:0-3654 GCA_044867365.1 Candidatus Eiseniibacteriota bacterium
ACCGTGAAGGGCGCTGGTCCCGCACGCACCTCCGGACCCGCCTCTCCACCGGCTCGCGTTGCGCGAGCCATGATCGGTGCCTCGGTAGGCAGCGGGGCCACGAGCAGGCGAATCCCCGGCACCAAGGCTTGAAAGAGGCGTCGCGCATCGCCGTCTTCCATGTGAAGCACGAGCCGCGCCGGGAAGGGGCGGCCGCTCATTCGCCCGAAGAGCGACTCCCACCCTTCGAGGACCGTGTCGCCAAGCCGGGGGATCGCACGCCAAAGACCGATCCCTTTCCCCTCACCGCGCACCACCAGCACGAGGTCGGGCGAGAATCGAAGGCGGTAATTCGACGGGAAGGCGGGAGTGCGTTCCGCCTCCTCGCGCGCCACCATCGTCACCGGATTGCTCTCCGCGGAATCCGCGGGATTCTGGATCTCGACCCGTGGCCGCTCCCGCTCCGCGATGTCGGTGATCAGGACGAAGCTCGCTCCCGGCCAGCGGGCGGGCTCGGCTCGCCACCGCGGCTCGAGGAACGCCGCCCGATCGACCGCCAAGCGACGGAGCAGCACGCCCTCGATCTTGAGCCCTAACGCCTGTGCTGCCGGATCGAAGACGAGGTAGAGCTCGTGCGTCTTCGCCGCCGCGAGCTCTTCGGCGAGCACAACTCGGCGCGCGCTGGTCGCGCCTGCGCCCGCCAGGCGGCTCGTCACCACAACCGCAAGCACGCCGGCCACGAGCGCCGGCACGATGCGGTGTTGCATCACGCGGGGGCGATCTTTGATTTGAGTCGTCAATAGATGAACACCGGAGTCCCGAGCGAAACGGCATGGAAAACCGCCGCCAGATCCTCATCGCCGAGGCGGATGCAGCCGTGGGTAACATTCTGACCGAGGAGCCGGCGATAGAGCGTTCCGTGGATGAAGTAGCCGCCGCCGATGTCCATGGCGTAGTCGCCCATCGCCACCGGATCGAATCGCTCGCCTGCATCTTCGGGAAGCGCCATTCCCTCCTCGATGAAGTACCAGTCCGGCTGGCGCCACACCGGCCTCTCGATCTTGTCGCGAATCCGGCGCATGCCGCGCGGAGTGTCGAATATCCAGCGACGGCCGGTCTTGGGATCCTCGAGCATCGCTCCCGTCCCCGCCGAGCACACGGCCTCGCGCAGCACCCGATCTCCCTGCATGAGGTAGAGACGGCATTCCGACGTGTCGACGATGATGTAGATGCCGCCCGGGGCGAGCGCCCTGAGCTTCGCCTCGATCGCCTCCGCCGAACGCCCTCGTTGAACCGCCTTCGAGGCCGCCGGTAACTCCACCTCGAGCAAGGGGCGAGTGCGGTAGCCGGCGACGATCAGCGCCCCGGGGGCGATGATCAAAAGCCCGATCGCGGCGATGAACGCAAGACCCGCCCGCGACCTCGCTAGGCGTCGCGGCAGGCGTTTGAGCGAGCCGAGAGTCTTCAGGGCGCCGGCGCTGAACTGAATCCGCCGCGGGCTCGGCTCATGGGGAAGATCGCTCATCGAATACCTGAGCGGCGCTGATCGTCATCGCTCTTGCGGGGCGCCCCCTTCTCGGAGAGAGAACCGGCGCCCTCTTTCGAAGGGCTGTCCCCCGGAAGACGCGCCGAGCCGACGATCGTCACCCGAGTGCCGACGCCGACGGCGGCGAACAGCCGATCGATGTCTTCATTGCGGAGCGCGATGCACCCGTCGGTCCAATTGATGTCTCGCCCCCCGTGACCGTGAATCTCGATCAGACCTCCGATTCCTCTCCCGGGGGGAATCTCGCCGCGCCGCATCGCCCGCCGATACTGGCGTTGGTTGTCGGCGTTCGGATAGTCGAGGACGAGCGCCTTGTGCCAGCGCGTGGCCCCTTGCCCGCGCTTCTCCTGGATGCGATACCGCCCCTCGGGAGTCGCCCGATCGCCGGCGTGAGCCTTGTCGGTGAGGCCGCGGAGACCGAGATTGACATCGTACTGCGCCACCGCCCGCCCGCCGCGGACGAGGAGCAGTCGTTGCCCAAGTTTGTCGACGATGATGGCGGAACTGCCGCGCCGAGTGCCGGCGATCGTCTCGTCGACCCAGGATTGCCATCGCCGGCGACTCCGCGGATCGTGGAGCCGGGCCAGTTGCTGGTCGAGCAGCGTGGCGGTGCGACCAAGCTCCATCTCGGCCTGATCGAGGCTCGCCTGGAGAATCTTCAGCTCTCGGTGGCGCTCGGCGCTTCGCGCCTGGGTGAGGGCAAGGTCGGCCCTGGCAAGCGGCGCGCGCAGTCGTTCCTCGCCGGCGACCAAGCCCACCCTGGACGCAAGCTCGGATCGCACCCTCTCGAGCTCGGTGCGCCGAGCTCGAGCATCACTGAACGCTTCGGAACGGGTCGCTCGCGCCCGCTGCGATACGGCACGCGCCGCGCGCTCCGTCTCGACCGCGAGCTTCCCGAGCTCGCGCGAGCGACGGAAGCGAAACCAGCGCCCTCTTTCCCCGGCGAAACGGCGCTCGAGGGTCATGCCGAGCGACTGTGCCCGAGCTAAATCACCGGCCACGCCGCCCGATGACGCCGCGCCGCCGGACGGCGCCTTCCCCCGCCCCCCGCCGGATGCCCGATCGACCTCCCGCTCGGCCTCGAGGAGCGCGATGCGCGCCCTCTCGACGGCGGCGAGGGGAAGAGGTGGTCGTGGGTAGAGAATGAAGAAAAGAATGACCGCGAGTGCGGAGAGACCGATACGAAGAAGAGTCGAGGTGCGAACGAGCTTATTCTCTGCGCCGCTCGCGCGGATCTTCTCTGCTTCAGCGCCGCCCGCGAGGACCTTCTCTGCTTCTGCCCCGACGCCTGCCCCGCCTGCGCGGTTCTTTTCTTCGCCGCCCGCAGGACCCGGAAGGGGTGGCTGCTCCTCCTCATGCGAGGCGGGAGCACCGCCACCCCTCGGCTTTCTTGTCGTTGTCTCCGGGTCCACGCCTGCGGTCGAGGCGGATTCGGTTCGGTTCGAACCCGATTGGATCGGGTTAACGCCCGCCCCGCATTTTCGCCTTGGCCTCCTCGACCGCGGCCGTGATCTCGTCGGCCTTCGCCTTGACCGACTCGGCCTTCGACTTGGCCGTCAGATAGTCCTGAGTGTTCAAGGCCGCTTCGGCATCGGTCAACGCCTGACGATAGGTGGCGGCGTCGCTCTTCATCGCATCGACATCGGCTCGCGTGTCCTTGCTCATCGGCGCGGTCTTGAGCGCCGCATCCGCCGCGTCCATCGCCGTCTTGGCGTCATTGATCGCCTGTTCGGCCTCGGCACGCACTCGTTCCTTGCCCGCAGTGGCGTCCTGCACGGACTGCTCGAACTCCATCTTCGCCTGGTTCAACAACTCGGTCGCCTTCTTGTAACTCCGAACCAGAGCGAATTTTTGATTCTGAGCACTCTCCTCTGCCTGCGCCTGGTCATAGGTCGCCTGAGCCTTGGCGAAGGAATCAGGCGCGTACTTGTCGGCTTGTGCGTTCCTGGCATCGTTCATCGCCGTCTCAGTGGCCTGCTTGAGCTCGGTGGGCGCTTGACCACAACCCATCGACACCGTCAAAGCCAACACCAGGAGCATTGCAAACAGGTTGGTCCTAGGCATGCTCAATTCCTCCCTGCCCTACCAGCTAGCTGGGGGCACTTTGCTCATCTGATGAACCCGGAGGC
>JBIOUT010000320.1:0-6412 GCA_044867365.1 Candidatus Eiseniibacteriota bacterium
ATCATCGACAGGCGCCTGCTCGAGGGGCGCCGCTCCGCAAAGAGGCGTGATGACGGTCATCGACCGGATGCGAGGGGCGTTGCTGCGCTCGCTCATGCGATTGGCTCCGGTCGAGCCGCGGAGCGACGACTTCGAGCTCGGCGAGATCTTCGACCATCCTTCATTCATTGCCGCTTCCCCCGCGCAACGGCGAGAGAAGCTTCTCGCGTCGGCGCGGGCGCGCATGGCCGACGAGCGCGCCCATCCCTTCGATCGTTATTTCGGGCGAGACCTGGCTCCATTCCTCGAAGGCGCCTCGGTGCTCGAGATCGGCTGCTTCACCGGCGGTCGCGGGATGACCTGGATCGAGCGCTATCGGCTGCGCGAGCTCGTCGGCATCGATGTCGATCCGGTCTATGTCGCCGGCGCCGCGCTCTTTGCCCGCGAGGAGCGGGCTCCTGCGCATTTCGCCTGTGGGGTAGGGGAGGCGCTGCCTTTCGCCGCGGAGAGATTCGACGCCGTTCTCTCCTTCGATGTCCTCGAGCATGTCCAGCATCCCGATCGAGTGCTCGCCGAGTGCCGGCGTGTCCTGCGTCCCGGCGGCCGGCTCTTCGTCGTTTTTCCACCCTATTGGCATCCGACCGAGCATCATCTCGGGCTCGTCACCCGCATGCCCTGCCTCCACTGGTTCTTCTCCGGCCGCGATCTCGTTCGGGCCTACGATCGCATCATCGGCGAACGCGGGCCCGAGGCCGCCTGGTATCGGCGTCGGTCGCCGGAGCTGCGTGCGTGGGAACGAGGGCACACCCTCAACGGGATCACCGTCCGCCGTTTCGAGACTCTGGTCGAACGATCGGGTCTCGTCCCGGTCGAGGAGCCGGTATTGCCGCTCTTGCGCGTCGGTCGGCGAGTGGGCGGGCAGCCGCTCTGGCGCGCCCCGGCGGCGATGTTCGGAGTGCTGGCGCGGCTTCCGGGGCTCCGCGAGCTCACTCGCCATCGGGTGGTCGCCATTCTCGAGCGGCCGACGAGTGGTGATTCGCAAGCGGCCTTGGAACGACCATCGCCGCGGCAAGCGAGTCAGCCCGGTGACCGCCGCCATTCCGCCGCGTTGTCCCGGCAGTAGAACATCGGGCTCTCCAGCGTGAGTTACAATGGATGGCCTGCCGATGGTCTCAAGCGCGATTTCATGTCCCACCGCAAACCCCATCTGTTCATGATCGGTCCGGTGCCTCCCCCGCATGGCGGGGTGGGTCGGATCTTTCAGTCCATTCTCGAGTCGGAGATCCAGGAGCGCTACGAGATCACGGTCGTCGACACCTCGAAGAAAGATGCGCGAGAGATCGTCTCGGACTCGAGCGTGTCGCTGCGGGACGGAGCCTACTTCCTGCGCACTCTCGCGGTTCTGGTGGCCAAGCTCGCCGGGCGCCGTCCTGACTTGGCCTTTCTCACTCCGGTCGCCGATCACTCGCTCGTGCGCGAGGCCCTTTTCCTACGTCTGGTGCGGCTCGCCGGCGCCGGCGTTGTTTGCCAATTTCATGCGCGCTATGAGGGAGAGCTCTTTGTCAGCGGGCCGCGCTGGGCCCGGCGGCTCCTGGGACCGATGCTTCGCCCCGCCGACCGCATCCTGCTCCTGAGCGACGGCCTCCGCCGCCACTTCGCCGCCGACTTTCCCTCACCTAAGACCGGTGTTCTTCCCAACTTCGTCGATACCGGCGAGCTCGGCCACCTGCCGGTGCCGAGACCGGCGCACGATCCGCTGACCGTCTTCTTTCTCGGGCGATTGAGCGAGGCCAAAGGCGTGTGGGATCTCCTCCATGCGGTGCAACCGGTCATCGCCGTCACGCCGGAGACGCGCTTCGTCCTCGGAGGCATGGCCGAGTTCGTCGAGATCGAGCGCGAGATTCGAGCCTTCTTGACCGATCGCGGGCTTGACCCGGTGGTGAGCCTCCCGGGGACGCTCACCGGCGAGGCAAAGATTGGAGCTTTCGCCGCCGCCGATCTTTTCTGCCTTCCCACTCATCTCGACAACCAGCCGGTGGTTCTGCTCGAGGCGATGGCTGCGGGGCTACCGATCGTGACCACATCGGTGGGAGCGATCCCGGAAATGATCGGAGATGGCGAGGAGGGAATTGTGGTGCCGCCCCGCTCTCCGGAGCGGTTGGCCGCGGCGATCCTCCGGCTGCTCTCGAATCCGGAGCTCCGGGCGCGGATGGGGGCGGCGGGGCGAGCGCGAGTCCGGCGGGACTTCGACCGGGCTCTCGTCATCGATCGCCTCATCGGCGAGCTCGAGGAGGTGCGCGAGAGCCGCCGCCGTCCAAACGGTCACACCCCTGCCGCACACCCCACCGTTCAGGCAAAGGGAGGCGCGCCATGATCCGCGATCTTCGCCAGCGGCAGGAAGTGGCGGTGGCGCGCGGCGGCATGGCATACGCCCGCCGTTCCCCCTTTCATCCGGATACGGCTTATCCCGAGGCGCCGTTTCCGTCGGTCGGCGGCGAGCCCAATCCGGCCTACTCGGGAGTGCGCGAGGCCTTCCACCTCCTCGGCCTCGACGGCGAACGCTTCGGCACTCCGGACTGGAACCCGCTCGCGGAGCTCATCGTCCCCGGGGCCTTTGTTCTCCTCAAACCCAACATGATCCGGGAATCGCACCTCGGACGGCCCGGCGAATGGGAGCAGATCATCACCCACGGCTCGGTCGTACGTGCGGTGCTCGATTACGTCGCCATCGCTCTCGCCGGACGGGGCCGGGTGCTCATCGCCGACGCCCCGCAGACCGATTCCAATTTCGAGGCCATCGTCGAGCGCATGGGATTGCCGGCGATCCTGAGCTTCTACCGTGATCATTCGCCGATCGAGATCTCGATCGCCGATCTTCGGAGCCAGCGCTGGATCTCCCGCGACGGGGTGATCATGGAGCGGGCGGCGGCGAGCGGCGACCCGCTCGGCACGACCGAGGTGGATCTCGGCCGGCGATCGAGCTTCTATGGGCTGGGCGGGCGTGTGTACTACGGCGCCGACTATGACATCGCCGAAACCAATCGCCATCATCGAGGCGAGCGACACGCCTATCTCTACTCCACCTCGGCTCTCGCCGCCGACGTCGTCATCAACTTGCCCAAGCTCAAGACCCACAAGAAATGCGGGGTCACCTTGAGCCTCAAGAACCTGGTCGGGCTCAACGGCAACAAGAACTGGCTGCCTCATTACGCCCTCGGAGCCCCGGAAACCGGCGGCGACCAGTACCCGCGGGGCGGCGTCCGTGCCGGTCTCGAGATGCGTCTCCTCAACCGCTGGAAGCCGATGCTCCGCCGGAGCTCGCGTCCCATGCTCGAAGCGGCGCGGTTCCTCAAGCGACTGGGAGGCCGGGTGTTCGGCGATACCGAGGAGGTGGTGCGGAGCGGCAACTGGCATGGCAACGACACCACCTGGCGCATGGCGCTCGACCTGGCCAAGGTCTTGCTCTACGCCCGGCCGGACGGCAGCCTGATCTCGACTCCGCGTTCAGGCTACTTGAGCGTCATCGATGGCATCGTCGGCGGCGATGGCAACGGCCCCATGTCCGCCGATGCCCGCCCCTGTGGGCTGATCATCGCCGGGGGCAATCCGGCGGCCGTCGATTGGGTGGCGGCGCGATCGATGGGTTTCGATCCCGGGCGAATCAAGGTGGTGAGCGAAGCTTTTGCCGAGCGCCAGCTCCCGATCGCCGATTTCTCACCGGAAGAGATCGACCTCCGCTCGAATGCGCCGCTTCCCGGCATGACCGGCAACGGCCGCGATCGCGTCCCGGCCTTCCGGCCGCACTTCGGCTGGGTCGGCGCCATCGAGCACGTTTAGGCGAGCCCCAAGGCGGGTCGCGAACGGACGAGTCGAACATGTAACGGTTGTCCGCCGTCAATTCGCCTGCGAGGACGGTCACCTTCGCCCGGCGAAGAGGGATCTCTACTGCTCCGACAATGAATTCTCGCCGTCGCCCTTGCCTTCCGAATCGCGTATCTCGGCGACATGACTGATGACGGCAAGGAACTTCCCCGACGCGGTTCTCGGCAAGCGGTCCACCTCCTCGATGGTGAGCGGCAGATCGGCGCCGAGGCGGGCGCGCGCCTGATGCTCGATCTGCTCGCGATCTCGTGACGAGAATCCCGGATCGGGAATGAGACGCAGGTGTACGCTCAGATCCGCTTCCTGCACGATCTGCCCGGCCGCGACATGCTCGATTCCCTTCCAGATATGGTCGAGACGCCCGATGCGCCGTCCGTCCGGGAGAACGATCGGGTCGTCGAGACGACCCTCGATGCGTCCAATCACCGGAAACGCCCGGCGGCACGGACAGTCCGGGGCCTCAACTCTCACCCCGTCGCCGGTGCGGTAACGCAGGAGCGGCATTGCCGCCGCATGGAGTGGAGTGCCGACGAGCTCGGCGTGGTCATCCCTCGGCAGGATCTCGCCCACGGTGCAATCGGTCCACAGGTGATATCCGCCGTGTTCGCAATGGCCGCCGGCAAGCGTGCGCTCGGCATTGCCGTAACGGTCGGCGACGGGAGCATGGAAGACTTGGGCGATGCGTCGCGCCGCCTCGGGGTCGAGGGTCTCGGATGCGGTGAACACCGCCTTCATGGGTCGCGGCTCGAGGCGGCGTTCGCGGCAGAGACGGGCGAACTCGGCGGCAGAGGACGGATAGGCGTAGAGGGCGGCGGGGGCGAAACGGCGCAGGGCATCGAGGTAGGCGCCGACGTGCTCCGGAGTCAGATGATGGCTCGAGAGCAGGAGTTCGCGGGCCGAGCGATCGATTCTCCAGAACGGTGGTTGGCGCCGGGCCAGAGGAACGACGACATCACCCCTCAGCACCGCGATCCGATCCCCCGGCCTCACCCCGAACCAACCACGTTGCCGCCAGATCATGGCGTGCTCCCGGGTGATCCCGGCGAGGTCCCGCCAAACGGTGAGGGGAGTGCCGGTCGTGCCGCTGGTGTAGCCGCGGACGGTGAATTTCACCTGAGGGTCGCGAAAATCGGCGGGTCGCGCCCGCACCGTCTCCTTGTCGAGAAGGGGGATCCGAGCAAGGTCGGCGGGACCATGGAAAGATTCGACGGAGAGCTCGAGCCGGGCGAAGAGATCGCGATAGTAGGGGATTTGGCGAGAGGCGCGCTCGAGGACGATGCGGAGCCTTTCGCTTTGATAGGCCGCAAGCGAAGCCGGAGTGAGTCGCTCGAGATGGGTAAGGTGCCCGAGCAGCCGCCTGAACTCGGGACCTTGTCGCAGCTGGAAGCGTAAGAAGTCGCTGAGGATTGGCAGCCCCGGCCCCATGGGGTTCATCGCCCTAGAACCGGGTCAGCCGGCCTAATTGCCAAAAGTTCATTGACTTGCCGGTCGGGCGTTGGTATAATCACCCTTGTCATCTGGCCTCGTGGCGGTAGCTCAGAGGACACCTAGCGGACAATTGATCAAGCCCGACTCGCACTCGCTTCTTCCATCGTAGCAAGTCGTTGGCGGAGCACCAAGGCTCGACTCCTGGCCGTAGCAGCGTGAGGTCTCCCAACTCGAGAACCACTGAGCACTGCCGCCACCTGCGTTCAAGGCGGTCCCTCCCGACCGCCCCACCGGGAGCCGGCGGGCGCCTGCAAGGGGCGCAGTTCTCGTCTACGGCTGATCTCCCATCTGCTGGCCTTGTCCGTCGACATCTCGTTGGAACGACGTGCGGGCTCGTCCCCCGGGCCCGGCAGCTGGCCCAAGGCATTGGCATCTCGAGCAGCGGTGAGGTGACATGAACCCTCCGAATCAACTCACGGCGGTTGCCGAGCACCGGATTGCGACCCTCTCTGGACAAGAAGCCGTAGCCTTCACTATCGATGCCGCCATTCTCGACGTGGGCGCCCGCCCGCACCCCTCGTTTTACGAGCGCACCGGCAAACGCATCCTCGATGTCGCCGGCGCCTCGATTCTTCTCGTGCTGAGCTTTCCGTTGCTACTGATCGCGGCGGTGGCGATCAGGCTCGACACGCGCGGCCCGATCTTCTTCCGCTCGATGCGCTGCGGGCGCGGCGGCGAGCCGTTCACTTTCTACAAGCTGCGATCGATGTACTCCGGCGCCCACAACATGCGCCACACCCTGCTTCATCTGAACGAAGTTGACGGCCCGGTGTTCAAGCTGGCCAACGATCCAAGGATCACGCGGGTGGGTCGTTTCATTCGCCGTACCTCCATCGACGAGCTGCCGCAGCTATGGAATGTCATTCGCGGCGACATGTCCTTGGTCGGGCCGCGGCCTCCCATCCCGGAGGAGGTGGAGCAGTACACTCCCAATCAGATGCGCCGGCTCTCGGTCAAGCCGGGGCTGACCTGCCTCTGGCAGGTGTCGGGGCGATCGGACCTGGGCTTCGATGAGTGGGTTCGCCTCGATATGGAGTACATCTTCCATCGCTCCTTTGCTCTC
>JBIOUT010000321.1:0-8163 GCA_044867365.1 Candidatus Eiseniibacteriota bacterium
GGAGCGAGATGGCTGCGGTTGTTTAGGCGAACCTGGGACTGGTCGCTTTCCAGGTATTGGAACGGTAGCGCGCGCTCTCCTCGGGGAGGGCGCCCGGTCCATCGAGGTAGGTCTCGATCTCGTCGGGGGTGGCGTCGAGGCGGAGGCCGTAAACGGGATTGCCCTGGGCCCCCCGCATCCGCTCGACCAATGACAGGGTAATCGGTCCGGGGACGCCGTCCCCCACCGTGATCTCCGCCACCTTGATGATGGGCATCACCCCCGCCCCGGTGCCGGTGATGAAACACTCGTGATCGGGGGCGGCGAGATCGAGAGGCGGAATGTCGGCTTCCTCGTCCACGCGGTAGCCCGCCTCTCGTGCGAAACGCAGGATGAGCGCGCGGGTGATGCCGTTCAAGCAGTACTCCCGGCGCGGGGTTCGCACGAGAACGCGTCCGGGGTCGCTTTCCCATCCCCGCCGCCGCTCGATCAGAAAGACGTTGTCGACGGTGGCCTCGGCGACGAAGCCCTCGCGAGTGAGCATCAGGGCTTCGAGTGTGCCATTGGTCCGGGTGCCCTCGATCAGCGCCAGGACATTGTTTAGATAGTTGTTGCTCTTGATCCGCGGGTCGAGCACCGAAGCGTCGGGGCGCCGGATCTTCCGCGCCAGCCCGATGGCGATACCGGTCTCGTACATCTCCCGCGGATAGAGGCGGATGGTCGAGGTGAGAGAGAAGACGGTCGGCGCTACGCACTTGCGCGGGTTGATCCCCAGGTCGCCGATTCCCCGGCTCACCACCAGGCGAATGTAACCGTTGCGCGGGGCTTCGAAGTCGACCTCGTTAGCCGACATCAAGATCTGGCGCACGAGCTCGGCCGGGGTGTACGGAATCTCGATCTCGAGCCGGCGAGCCGAGCCCCAGAGTCGCTCCATGTGCTCCTTGAGGAGGAAGACACGGCCGTGAGCGATGAGGATCCCTTCGAAGCAGCCGTCGCCGTAGAGAACAAGATGGTCGAAACACGGCAGCCCGACCTCGTCGACCGCGAACGTGCCGTGCCGGCGCGCGATCAAAGGATCGGGGTGATTCTCCGAGCGGTTGGGATCGAGCAGAAGACGCGGCGTGATCCCGGGCACGACCGGCATGCTGAGGAAGACGCGTGCCCGCTCGCTCACTTCGGACAAGATATCGGCCCGGCGGCGAATCTCGGCGGCCCGGGCGTTTCTCGGCATGCTACGCATCGCGCCCCTCCGCGGTGGGACTGCTTCTTTTCTCGAACGGGTGGCCGCCGGGCGCGCCTGGTGAGCGCCGGAAGGGGAAGGCAGGAACAGCGATGGTCCGGCGTCCGTCGCTCCGAATGGAAGGGGCTCGGGGCACCCTCATTCAGAATAACGGTCGCCCCCCGTTGACGCCAAGAAAAAACTTGTTGCTCGAGTGAGAGCGGAGAGCCACCCAGCCAACCCCCCGTGGCTGAGCCAAGAGCCAGGCTCGGCATGGAAAGCGATCAGTCCCTTCTCTCACGCGCACCCTCGCCCCCCGCGGGCTGATGGAATCACCCCGGCTTCGGAGAAAACCTGGGCGGTAAAGCCCAGGATCCGCGTATCGGCGGCCTGCCAGGCGTCCTCAGGCAACCCGGCTTTGAGGCAGAGCTGGCGCAGGAAACATTCCCGATCCCAGCGATGCTCGACAGCGACCTGAGGAAGAAGAAGGCCTCTCCGCTCGCCGCGCTCGATGAGAAGACCGTGCACGCCGGTCACCACCTCCAATGGGGAGAGCTCGATGAGCTCGCTCATGACCGAGATCTCGATCACGATCTCGGATAGCTCCTCGGGGCAGACGGGCGGGAAGCGAAGATCGCGCACCGCAGCGCTCACTGCATTCTCCATCACCGCATGGGCGAGCCCTTTGATCGGCTCCGAGAATCCAACACAGCCGCGCAGGCGATCGCCGCGATGGAGAGAGACAAAAACCCCTTGGGCGACGAGCAGGCGGGAGGCCACCGGCCAACCAGGAGGAGGGTGGTCGAGGAATTCGCCGTCAAGGACGTAGCGCTCGAGGGCGAGACGCCCGAGGGCGAGAAGTTGACTCTGTTCTTCCCCGGAGAGCGCGGGGGGAGGGCGGTCGCTCTCATCCATCGGCGCACCGCCGGCGGAGGCGAGAGGGCTGCGGGCAGCGAGCGTCGACCAGCGGCGATATCGGCTTCTCGCCGAGGCATCGTGGCCCGCCCGGATGTCGACCGCATCACTGGGCGCGGCCGCCGCGAAGATGCTCTAGCTGCGTCCGGCGGCGGCGGCGAGCGGTGGCTCGGCCCGACGTCGCTTCGTGGCTCCGGCCTGCCCTTGTACTCGAGCCTCCCGCATCCGCATCTTGAGACGCTGCAAGCGGCGTTGCCGGCGGCGGCGAAGCTCTTTCTTTCGTTCGCTGCTCAACCCTGCCTCCATCGAATGTTCGGCGCGTCCAACATCGAACGCGCCGCTCGCTTTGCAGGCTATCAGCAGGGCCTCGCGGTGTAAAGGCAGAGGCGTGCGAAAGCGCTTCGCCGTGTACGCACCCGCCTCCCCTAGCGGCGGACGGCCAGAGCGACGGGACCATGGCCGACGCCATAGGTGGCAAGCAAGGAGTCCGCCAGCGGGTCGACCACCTGGACCGCCGAATCGCTGAACTGGGTGACGTAGATGAGCCCGGTCGATCGGTCGCAAGCGACGTCCGACAGTCCTTCCACCGAGAGAGCCCGCGAGGGTTGCACGCTCCGCTTCCGGCGATCGTAGTAGCGCAAGCCTCCATAGTAACCGGCGGCGACCCCGCGGCCGTCGGCAAGGACGGCGACCGCTCCCGGCGCTCCTCCGAGATCGAGTGAGTCGACGACCGCCGGTATCTCCGGATCGATGACGAAGACTCTGCCCTCCCGAGGTCCGTAGTCTCCGGTGCAGATGACGTGGATGGTTCCATCCGGCGCCGAGGCCAGGTTCTGGGGGTTGGTGCCGACTCCAAGGCGGATGCGAACGGTGTCCGCCTCGACGTCGATGACCGCCACTTCTCCACGACCGAAGGGGCCGGTCGGATGCGCGTAATTGGTCACCGCCACATAGAGCGTGCCCTGAGACTCGTCGCCGAGAAGCAGCCCCTCGGGGGAGCGGGGCAGGGGAATACGGCGGACGACACGCCCGGTCCCGAGATTCACATGGACGACTTCGTCGGAGAGGAAGCACGACACGTAGGCCTGGTCGCCGGCGACGGCGATCGCATAAGGGTTCGACCCCGCCCCGATGTCGATCCAGGTGAGGAGGCGGAGCCCGTCGAGATCGATGACATCGATGCGGTTGCTTCCCGAGCAGGCGACAAAGCCGCGATGTCCGTCGCCGGCAAAGGCGATGGCATTGGGCACCGAGCCGAGAGCGATCGCGTCCCGCACCACCGTCCCCTGGTCGAGGAGGATGCGAGACAAGGTCTCCCCGCGCGAATTGACGACGAAGACTGCGGGCTCGGCGGAGGGCGTGATGTCCGAATCGAGCACCTCCCGGTTGGAACAGGCGACGGCGATGAGGATGAGAATGGGCGGGATCGACTTGCGGCGCCGTCGCGCAGGATCTCGACTCATGGGATCCGCACCACGCGAGCGACACGCCCGCTCGCCACACCCCGCAGAAAGTAGACACCGGAATGCACGGGGCGCCCCATCGCATCCCGGCCGTCCCAATGAAGCGCCCCCGGATCGAGCCGCGCCACCGTTCGGCCCGCGCCATCGACGATCCACACCCGTTCTCCGGGCGGACCGGCGAGCTCGACGTTGGCGCGCCAGGGATTCGGCCCGCGCACGAGCGGCGACCCGTTGCTCATCAGCGCCGGCTCTTCCTCGATCGCAATCGGACCCGCAGGCCGGAACTCTCTCAGGTAGAGATCGTTGGCGCCGCTCCGGCGATCCCGCCACAGGACGGCGAGATTGAGCGCGGCGTCGGCGGCGATCGACGGCAGGTCGGAGCGATCATTGGCATTGGAGAGCCGCACATCGGACGCTCCACTCGTATCCCAGGCCCCTCCCGGCGAGCGCCAGCGATAGAACACCTCCCGGTTCTGCAGGCTCACCCGCGCGTCCTGCCATACCAGATGGAGGGCGCGGTCCACGGTCGCGACGAGACAGGGATCGCCCGAGTCGACCGCCGGATCGGTGAGAAGAAGCTCCGATCCCCACACGCCCCCACTGGTCATGCTTCGGGTGTAGAGCGTGTGCGCAGCATGCCGGCCGTCGACCCAGACCACATGCAACACCCCCGCGGGATCGATCGCCGCGGTCGGCGCCTCGACGCTCGCTCCCGGCTCCGCCACGGTCTCCGGCGCCGACCAACCGCTCGCAGGCTGGTAACGGGCATGTCGGATGCGCTGCCGCCCAGCGCCGCGGTCGGCCCAAACGGCATGAACCACTCCCTCTCCCGGAGAAGCGACGAACGCCGGCGCTCCGGAATCGAAACCCTCGGTCACGCCGCGCGACACGTTGATATCCGCCGAGTCTCCAAGCGCCGTTATCCATGCCGATGCGGTGCGGCGCTTGTGAAAGATATCGGCCCGATTGGGATCCCAGCGGAAGTCGTACCAGGCGACATGCACCACACCATCGCTCGCCAAGACGACGGTCGGCACGTAGCCGTTGTCGCCGGGATTGCCGGTGTTGGTGGTCGTCGTCAGGCGGAGCTCTCCGGCCGCCCCTCCATCGAGGGCGATGCTCTTGGCGTAGATCTCCGAGTTCTCGATTCCACCGTGGCGATAGTCATGCCAGACGACGATCAAGCTGTCGGAGCCGAGGGCGGCCACGGAAGGATATTTGGCCCCGAGCAGGCTTCCCGGCTGGGGATCCGGATAAGGGACGAGCAGGACCGGCGGATCGAAGGTGGCCCCGGCGCGGCGGCGCATGTAGATCTGATAATTCTGATTGGGCGTATCCCGTTCGGCCCAGAAGACGCTGAGTCCATTCTCGCCGTCATAGGTGAGTGGCGTGTGATTGAGTCCCGTCTCCGAATCGGTCGGGGTCACGACGATCGGCACCTCGTCGAGCCAGATGCCAAGAGCGCTCCCGCTCGGGATCATGACGAGGAGCGCCAGCGCTCCGTAAAGGGCATTGAGTCGCATCATTCCTCCCGAGCGGCGAAGCGAAGACCGAGCCGCCATTCCCGGCCGGGAAGCGGATAGTCGCGAACATCCACCGCCGCGATGTCGGCGAGATTGAGCACGGCGACGCTCAAGACGAGCCGATCCCCGGCGGGCGGGGCGGATGGTCGATCGAGCGAGGAGCCTTGCTCCGGCGACGATCGCGGAGCGGCCTTCACCACGAGCTCCAAGGTCAGATCGAGGAGGCCGTGGCCGGGAATCGATTTGGTATTGGCTTCGGTGGCGAAGCTTCGGCCGATCCCCTGCCAGGCGCCGGTCACGCGCAGGCGAGAGCTCGCGGGGACGACCAGCTCCAGATGTCCCTCGACCGCGGGACGGTAAGGGAGCCGCCGGCCATCCACGTTCGGCTCGCCGGTGCGATTGCGCGGATCGAGGAGATCGAGGGCCGCAACAATCTCCGAAGGACCGGCCCAACCGGTCGGGATCGAGATCCGGGTTTCCGCCTCGATCCCCTCGACCACGGCTCTGCCGACATTGTGCGGTCGCCAGCGGCCATCGGCGCCCGGCGACCATTGGATCAGGTCGTCCACCTGCTGGCGGTACGCATTCACCGCGAACGAAGCGTCATGCCGCGGCGGCCGTCCGAATCCACCCCCGACTCCCATCTCGAGATCGAGCGCACGCTCCGGCCGGAGATTGGGATTCCCCATCGCTCCGCCGACGTCGGGAAAGAAGAGGTCGTCGAAGCTCGGAGGCCGGTACGAGCGACCGGCCGCCAATCGGAGATCCAGACCATGATCGAGATCGACTCGGAGCCCGAGACGAGGATTCAGGGAAGGGGCGGCATCGCTCGCGGCATCGAGGCGAGCGGCGGGGGCGACAATCAGGCGATCGCGCCCGAACTGGCCGCGCAGGTAGAGCCCCGCCGATCGGCGGCTCCGATCGCCGTCGGTCGTCGAGTCGAGGTCATCCCAGGTCAGATCGACGCCGCCGGTCAGGGACGGGATTGCCGGCCCGGGGCCTGGATCGGTCGATGATGGGGCGAGCCCGCGGGTGCCGGACAAGGAGTGATCGAGGCGCACATCGATCCCGGCGGAACGATTGATGTGTCGGTCGGCGATCCCGTGCTCTCGATCGCTGTAATTCCGGCGCTGGCGAAGCCATTGTCCGCTCAGCGCGATGCGGTTTCCCGTCGCTCCTCGATCATCGAGCACGAGCTCGGCGGCCGCGCTGCCGCGGTGGTCGGTGCGCTCGGCTTCGAGCGTGGGAAATTCAATCGCGCCCGGAACTCCCTGCTCCCCTGCTTCGATCACGCCGTCGAGGGTAAGTTGGGCGTGGGGTGACGGCGCGAGGCGAAGTCCGACCGTTCCCCCGCTCGAGCGAGCCCGAGCGTTCTTGCGCTCGACCTCGGCGCCGCGATCGAAGTACGCGTAGTCGCCGCGGGTGGTGAGCCCGTGGCCGCGGAGCCAGAGCCGTCCTCCTGCTCCCAGGGCGCGCTCATGGCGCATCATTCCCTCGACGGTGCCGAAGCTTCCTCCTTCGAGGCGGAATGAGCTGCCGCCCGGCCATCCGGCCGGAGGACGAGTGACGAGATTGACCACGCCTCCGAGCGCCCCGCCGCCATAGAGCGCGGAGGCGCCGCCGCGCAGCACCTCGACTCGCTCGAGCGAAGCCGCGTCGACGGCGCCGAGATCCACCCCTCCCCCCTGCGCTGGGCTCAACCGCCTGCCGTCGACGAGAACGAGGATCTGCTCGTTGCGAGTACCGCGGATCGATACCATGCTGAAGCTTCCCGGAGCCCCGAAGCGCGCCACCCGCACTCCCGGAAGGGGTGCAAGAGCATCGGGAAGACCGAGGACGCCGGCACGCTCGAGCGAGCGACCTTCCACCACCGATGACGCGAGAAGCACCCCCTCTCCGGTGAGGCTCGGGGCCCGGCCGACGACTTCGACCGGTGGGAGCGCGTAGACCGGGAGCGAGTCCGGCTCATCGGGACGACCGCTTTGAGCAAACGCGGGGCCCGCCAGGACGTTCACGCTCACCCCCAGCCACGCGAGCGCCGCGAGAGCCCGGCGCCAATTTCTGCGCTTGAGAGCAAACATCTGCGCCACTGGCGAACGGCTAATGGACGAGGATCACCTTGGCGCTCATCACCCCTCGTTCCCCGATCATCCGGATGAAATACCCTCCGGCAGGAACAGGCCTGCCAGCGGCATCCCGTCCATCCCAGCGCAACGCCGTCATCCCGGCAGCGAGTGGTCCACGATGGAGCCGGCGAATCGCCCGCCCTGCCCCATCGAAGACCACGATCTCGGCCCGCTTCTCCGGGTGAACGACGGTGAGCGCGATTTGCATCTCCTGTCCGGGAGAGGCAAGCCCCGGGTTGGGCCAGGCGGCGATCGCGGGCCGCGAGACGCCGGGAGAGGCGATCTCTTGTTCCCCGGGACGCTCGGCGGCGACCGGGAACCATCCGAGAGCGACGGGACTGCCGTCGGCGGCGATCCCGGTCAATCGATAGGCAATGGCGCCTGGACCGGCGCCGGAATCGACGAGCACGAACCGCCCGTCTTCGCTCTCGATGGGATGCTCGGTGACCTGAACCAACCCGCCGGCCCCATCCACCGCCCGGCGCGCCACATGACAGCCGATGAGATCGTCGCCCGTGACATTCCAGCGAAGCTCGATTCCCCCCGGCACTCGCTGCGCTTCGAACCCGGTGACGAGCACCGGCGTCGGCCGCGCCTCGTAGAGGGCGACATCCTGCGGTCCCGGACCGACGGCGAAGGAGTCGGCGAGGGTGCCGTCGGGAGCGATGACGGTGAGGAGCCCGTCGGCGCTCACCGCGACGTGGACCCGACCCGAGTCGTCGAGATCGAGACCGAGCGCACCGAGCCCGCCGGCCGAGACCGGATTGTTGATGTCATGAAGGACGGTGTTATTGACGGTGTCGATGGCCAGAAGACCCGCGCCGTACTCGACCATCCAGCCGATTCCGTCGCTGCTCACCGCGATCGGTCCGGGGAAGCCCCCCACCCACAGGCTGTCGGTCGGCGCGTTCGCCACCGGATCGAGAATGAACACCCGG
>JBIOUT010000322.1:0-2580 GCA_044867365.1 Candidatus Eiseniibacteriota bacterium
CTCCTTGCTGCTGCTGGAGACCGCCCTCGTCGAGGATGCTCGAGCGCACGGTGACCTCGGCGAGCTCGCCGACATGCTCGACCAGCGCCACCGCCTGCGCCATCTCACCGGCCCGCACCATCACCTCTTCCTCCCAGTGATAGTGCTCCGGTCCGCGGAAACGGACGTGATGGCGCCCGGGGGCGACATGATCGAGGCCGATCGGTGCGCGTCCTACCGGCTTCTCGTCGAGAAAGACTTCGATGTCGGGTGCCGCCGGTTCGGTGCGGACCGAGATGCCGCCGAATCCAAGAACGAAGGCGCCGTCGCCTGCAGGGACCGAACCCGGCGTCGAGCCCGGACTTCCAATCCCAGGGAGTACGGAAGGGACGGACGACGATGAAGCGGCGATCGGGCTCAATGAGGCCGGGGTCGATGACGGTTCAGCTTCGGATGATGCAGGTGCGGATGCTCCGGGTGGGGATGATGGGGGGGCCGATAGAGCGGGTGGCCCGGAGGACTCGGACGTCGGTGACCCTACCTGCTTCGCGGACGATGCGACCGTGCGTTCCTGCATCCGGCCAACTCGTGAAGATGAGCTCGAGTCCGAGTGGCGGTGCAATCGATCCCGAACACCCAGGGAGAGGCCCGCCCCGAGAACGACGGCTCCGAGGCCTATCGCCACCCGCCTACGCCAGGGGTGCGAACGATGTGATCGAGCCGCTTCGACTTTCGTGATCTCTCGAGCCAGCGGCGCAAGAGGAGTTGCGACGTCTTCGCCGCCGGTCGTTCGGCGATCATCGGCCCCGGCCTCGAGCGGCACATCGGCCACCGCCTCCGCGGGAAGACTCTCGTGGATCACCGGGACGCTCGGCGCCGGTGGAGGCGAAGCGCTCGGCGAAAGCGGCTCCCCCGGAAGCATCTCGATCATCACGAGATCGCCGCTCGAGACGCGCTCCGCCGGGATGAGCGTCGTTTCGAAGCGAGCCGCCGCATCGCCGGGCAACGGAGAATCGGCGGTGGTAAATGGAAGCGGGGTTTCGGCACGAGCCATATCGGCTCGGAGAATCTCGCGCAGGGGGATCTCGACCGGCGACACCGGGCTTTGCGGCGCGACGGGGCTGGGCTGTGGCACCGGACTGGGGGCTTGCGGGATTACCGGTTTCCGCCCCGGAAACAGGTCCGGTCCGACGAGACCGTGAGGCTCACCATGAAGGAGGAGAGCCCATCCCGGATCCCCCGCAAGAGGCGAAACGACCGGGTTCTGAAAGTTGGCCCAGGCGGTGATCGCCGATCGGGCGATCCTCTCCGCGGTCACGATCTCGGCGTGGACCGAGGCAATGGCGAGGACGAGATCCCCGGATCGCAGCGGCTCGCTCGCCACTTCGATGAGCGCGCGGGTCTCGGTGCCGAGAACCGGGCGAGCACGGTCGCCGACCGGAGCCACGGTTTCCCATCGGCCTTGACGCCGGCGCCTGAAAGTCGCACCACCGCCCGCATTGACGACGAAGACCCGACCCGGAACCGCGAGGGCGATCAGGGCCTCGAGTCCCTCCCCTTCATTTCCTGGGTTTTCCTGGCGCAGGTCCTGATGGACGGCGCGGAGGAGGCGAACCACGGTCGCCACCGCCGGAGGAAGCCCATCCTCCGCCGGCTCGGTGTGCGAGGTCGCAATGGAGGATTCGATGACCGCCGGCAGGGCACCCGCCATGGGCAAGGCTCGCCCTTGCCCTCGCGCCAGGACCAGAACTCCCGAAGGGCTCGCGGCCGCCACCCAGTCCACCCCCGAGCAGGAGGCAACGCGGATGGGCGATCCACCCACCCAGGATGGAACGGAGAGGAACGCGTCGGGCCCTCCCGAGGGCCAGCGCTCGGCATAAGGCGTCTTGACAGCTGGCGGCTCGCCGAACGAGGTCATGCCCGGATCCCAATCCCCACGCTCCCCATCCCTTCTCCCCTCAGGCGGCTTCAGGATCGCCGAGCTCGGCGATCGCGCCCGTTGTTCCTGCGCGCGCCAGCTCGGCGGTGAAGCGATCGAGACGTTCCGAGAACTCGGGCTCCTCGGCGCAGTGAAGAAACCGGCGCCAGGCGGCGTAGGCGCGACCCCGCTGGCCGCGCTCCTGGTAGATCCGTCCCAGGTGATAGTGGATGGGAGCGTAGCGGGGATTGACCCGAGCACCCGAGCGAAGGGCCTCGGTCGCGCGCCCCAGGTCGCCTCGGCGGCGGTGAATGAGAGCCATCGATAGATAGATGTCGGCCGAGCGCAGGCCGGCGCGAAGAGTGCGCTCGTATTGGACGAGCGCGTCTTCGTCCCGTCCGCTCCGCGAGCAGAGAAGGGCAAGGCTTGCTCGGGCCAGGGCGAAGTTGGGATTGATCCACAGCGCGCGGTTGAGCGAACGCTCGGCCTCCTTGGGTCGGCCGACCTGGTCGTAGAGGAGTCCAAGCTGGTAGTGGATGTCGGCGTATCGGGGCTCGAGGCGAACCGCGGCCCCGAGGTGCTCGATGGCTTCGTCGGTGCGTCCCAGGGCGGCGAGCTCCGAGCCCAGGTCGATGCGAGCTCGAACGTGGTCGGGATCGGCCGCGAGCGCCGCCGCGAACTCC
>JBIOUT010000323.1:0-17111 GCA_044867365.1 Candidatus Eiseniibacteriota bacterium
GCTGGAAGGCGTTTATAGATGAGGACCATGATTCGGACGGGCAGGACCATGGGGAAGAGAGCCGCCCCGAAGGAAAATGGAAGCGGCCCTCCTGGGAGGGCCGCTTGCAGACCGCAGCCGGCAATCCGTCTGACGTCTCGATCGATTACCGGTTTGGGTTGAAGGCGGACTTGATCGCGCCCCAAGTCGTCGCAGCGACCGGAGTGGCACCGGCGAAGACCCGATAGCTCGCCCACTGGGTCCTGGATGCGTCGTAGAGGTAGACCAGATCGTCCGAACCGACGCCGAATGACCATTCGGTGTTGAAATCGTCCGGCGTGCTGATCGGGATCACGCAGGTGCCGATCCGATTGCCGGCCAGATCCCACTCGGACACGTTGCCGTCGGAGTAGGTCAGGATGCGGCCCGAGCCGTTGGTTTCCATCTGGACGTAATCGGGGAACCCGAGCTCGGCTCCACCGAAGCCGATGAGGTTGAAGCTCCCGAGAAAGGCGCCGTTGGCGGCGTTGTACCGCCGGACGGTGCCATTGCTCATGGTGTAGAGCTCGGTGTCGGGGCCGTTGAGACTCGCTGACGACTGAGCCTCGGGATCATTCAGGTTGTACAGGAGCGTGGCAACACCGACGTTCGAGATCGAGTACACGGCGCCGCTCCCGAACTCCTTGGCGAAGAGGTTGCCCGCATTGTTGCTATAAAGCGACCTGAAGTCGACGCCGGGGGAGTAGACGGCGTTCGTGGTGCCGTCCGGGTTGTACCGAGCCAGGTGAACTCCCGTGTTGGTACCTCCTGACGCCGTCCAGATGAAGCCGTAGGAAGGGTTATCGGCCGAAATCGGTGTCTGTAATGCGCTATGTCCGGATGCATCATCGAAGTTCAGCACCAGGACGCCGTTGTTGAGCAGGCTGCCCGTTGCCTGAGCGCCGCTCGGAAGAAGAGCTACTAGAAGAACCGCGGCTGCAAGGGTGGTCGAGAGTGCGATCGCAGTGCGTCTCACGGATTGTCTCCTCTCGTCAATCGAAGGTTGGGGAACCTCCGATGCACGATGTAGCCTCCTAATCCCAACGAGGCGATCACGGCCAGAAAATAGATCATAACACACCAGGGCGGCGCACGCAACCGCTTCCGAGGGGAAGTGTTATACCACTTCGGACATCGCCTTAGCCTGGAGGAAGAGGAGAAGATAATCGCGCCCTCCGGCCTTGGAGTCGGTCCCCGACATGTTGAAACCGCCGAAGGGATGCACACCCACCATGGCGCCGGTGCATTTCCGATTGACATACAAATTGCCAACATGGAATTCGCGCTTGGCGCGCTCGATTTTCTGCCGGTTCCGGGTATAGACCGAGCCTGTCAGCCCATATTCGGTGTTGTTGGCGATCGTCAGGGCGTCGTCGTAGTCCCGGGCCTTGATGACAGCCAGCACCGGCCCGAAGATCTCCTCCTGGGCGAGACGAGCCCCCGGTTTGACGTCGGCGACGACGGTGGGGGCGATGAAGTTGCCGGGGCCATCGAGGGCCTTGCCGCCGGCCAGCAGTCGCCCCTCCTTCTTGCCCACCTCGATATAGTCGAGAACCTTTTTCTTCGAGCCCTCGTTGACCACCGGACCCAAATCGACGTCCGGCTCTGCCGGATCGCCGACCCGAAGCGCATCAACCTTGGTCTTGAGGCGGCGCAGGAACTCGTCGTAGATCGGCTCGGCGACGATCGCCCGGGAGCAGGCCGAGCACTTCTGGCCCTGATAGCCGAAGGCGGAAGCGACGACACCGGAAACCGCCGCGTCGAGATCGGCTTCCTCGTCGACGACGATCGAGTCCTTTCCTCCCATTTCCGCGACGACCCGCTTGATCCAGATCTGACCGGATCGCGGCTTGGCGGCGAGCTCGTTTATCTCCAGCCCCACGTCCTTGGAGCCGGTGAAGGCGACGAAGCGAGTCTTGGGATGCTCGACCAGAGTGTTGCCCACCTCCGCCCCCGAGCCGCTGACGAAGTTGACGACCCCGGCGGGAAGTCCCACTTGCTCGAGGATGGCGAAGAACTGGGCGGCGATCGCCGGAGAATCGCTCGCCGGTTTGAGAACGACCGTGTTGCCGGTGACGGCGGCGGCGGTCGTCATGCCCGCCATGATCGCCAGCGGGAAATTCCACGGTGGGATGACCACGCCGGCTCCGAGCGGGATGTAGACCAGCTGGTTCTGCTCGCCGGCGATCGGGGTCAGCGGCTGATCGGCGGCATAGCGCAAGCTCTCGCGGCCGTAGAACTCGAGAAAGTCGATCGCCTCGGCGGTGTCGGCATCCGCCTCGCGCCAGCTCTTCCCGACTTCGAAGATCATCCAGGCATTGAGCTCGAAGCGGCGGGCGCGCATCTCGGCTGCGGCGCGGAAGAGGAGATCGGCGCGCTCCCGCGCCGGCTTGCGGCTCCAGGTGCGAAAGGCGTCATTTGCCGCCTCGATGGCCTCGGTCGCCTGCTCGCGGCTCGCGCGCTGGAAGACTCCGATCACCTGATCGGGGCGGGCGGGGTTGGTGGAGGTGAAGGTCTTGGGGCCTTTGAGGCGCCGGCCCCCGATAACCAGATCGTAGGTGCGACCCAGCATCTTCTCGACCGCCGCCAGAGCTTCTCGTTGCTTCTCTCGGTTCTCCGGCCGGCCGAAGTCGACAAGTGGCTCATTCTTGAACTCGCCGGGTGGTGCAGCCGGAGCTTCGGCCACGGCGCTCGGTCGTGGGGTTGCAGACATCGTCCTGGCCTCCGATGACATGGATGGAAACGGGTCGATGCTTGGAGGGTAGCAGCGCCCGAAAGGAAGGTCGAGCGCCGGCGCGCTGTGCGACAATTCAACTATGGAGGCGAAAGCGGTGCGCTTGCCGAGACGAGTCGCGGCGAGGAGGAGCCGGCCGGGCTCTGTCCTCGTCCTCGTCATGCTGGCGTCGCTTCCCGGCTCGCCCGCTTCGAGCGGTGCGCGAGGGCGGCCGCCCGAGACTCTCCCCGATCCAATTGCCGCCGCTTGGAGCGTCGGCGTTCCCGCCACTTACGAACGGCCGATGCCTGACAAGAAGAACCGTTTCAGCGATGCTCCGCTTCCCTGGGACAAATCCAATACCGCCCCTTCCACCACCGTCTTCGAGAAATTCCGGCGAAACCCGGTGCTGCGGCTGGGAAGCAACGGCAGCCTCGGCGCCGGGCATGTCGAGTACCCGAGCGTCGTCCGTGCCGGCCACCTCTTGTGGATGTTCTACTCCGCCTACGGCGCTCATCATCGCTGGGAGATCGCGGCCGCCGTCTCCCCGGACGGCATTCGCTGGACCAAGCTGGGGGTCGTTCTCGCTCCCGATACCACCGCCGGTGCCTGGGACTCGGCGACGATTGCCTTTCCCTGCGTCATCTACTCCGAGAAGGCGCCTCCCGCCGAACGGTTTCGCATGTGGTACGCGGGCAAGCGTGATCATCGTTATCGCGGCATCGGGCTCGCCACATCGCCCGATGGACGGCATTGGCGGCGCGAGGGCCGGGTGCTGGCCGCCGGCAAGCGAGGGGAGTGGGATCGAGAGCAGATCGGCGATCCATCGGTGATCGATGTGGATGGCGGATATCGGATGTATTACAACGGCACCGCTTCTTCGGATGCTCTCCTGAAAGTCGGCGTGGCGGCGTCGCCCGATGGCCGCCATTGGGTCAAGCTGGCCCGCAACCCGGTCTATCCCCAGAAGGGCAAGGGGATCTACACCGTCGATGCCGTCAAGATGGACCGTGACTTCCTCCTCTTCACCAGCGCGCCGAACGGCCATGGCGAATATCAAATTCATGTCGTTCGTTCCGCCGATGGTCTGGCCTTCAATCCCCGAGACCGAAAGCTCGTGCTCGAGCCGGCGCGCGACAATACCTGGGATCATGCGCTGGTCTACGGAATGGATGTCGTCCTCTGGGGCGACACTATGTACATGTGGTTCAACGGCCTCTACACGACCGACGTGATCAAGGGCGGGGAGATCGGCCTCGCCCGCACGACGAGACAAGCGCTCGCTCGTCTCTGGCCTGATCCAATCCGCCGGTGAACCGCGACTCGCCGTGACCGCCCGAATCGGCATCCGTACCCTGCTGCGCCGGAACCACGACTTTCGCCGTCTCTGGATCGCCCAGCTCGTCAGCTACCTCGGCGACTGGATCAACACACTCGCCGTCTACAATCTGGTCACCGAGCTGAGCGGCAGCTCAGGTCATGCGCTCGCCTGGGTGCTCATCGCCCGCTTCCTGCCGACGATCGCCTTCAGCGCCGCGGCGGGAGTGGTCGCCGATCGCTTGCCCCGCAAGAGAATCCTCATCGCTACCGATCTCTTGCGGGCGATGGTCGTCCTCGGCTTTCTCGTGGTGCGTGATCCCGAGCACCTGTGGCTCGTCTATGCCCTGACTGCCGCGCAACTGTCGCTCTCGGCCTTCTTCCAGCCGGCGCGCGACGCGGCGCTACCCACGATCACCAAACGCTCCGAGCTCCTCGCCGCCAATGCGCTTTCCGGCGCCAGCTGGTCGGTGATGCTCGCCATCGGCGCCGCGCTCGGCGGCTTCATCACCGCCACGAGCGGGCGCGAGGCGGCCTTCATCATCGATGCCGCGACTTACCTATTCTCGGCCTGGATGCTGCGCGGCGTGCGGATCCCAGTGCGCCGCAAGCATCCGAGCGGCGATCTCACCTTCCGCAAACTGAGCGGCATCGACGACATCATCGAAGGAGCTTCTTACCTCATTCGAAACCCGATGGTGGCTTGGCTCCTCACCATCAAGTTCGGGTGGGGACTGGGTGGGGGGGTGCTCATTCTGCTGGTTATCTTCGGCGAGAAGATCTTCCCGCCCGGCGGACCGGGGGGAGTGGGCATCCTCTATGCGGCGCGCGGGTTGGGTTCGGCGCTAGGCCCGTTCATCGCTCGGCGGATCGCCGGTGAGACGTCGCGCGCCATGCGCTACGCCATCATCACCGCCTATCTTTTCGCCGGTCTCTTCTATGTGGAGTTCAGCTTTGCGGGAGGGCTGCCGCGAGCCGTCATCGCCCTCATCCTCGCCCACATGGGAGGCTCGACGCTCTGGGTGTTCTCGACCACTTTCCTGCAGCAAGCCGTCCCTGATCGCTTCCGCGGTCGCGTCTTCGCCGCTGAATGGTGGATGGTGACCCTCACCATGGCGGCGTCGAGCTACTTTACCGGGCGGGCGATCGACATCCCCGGCACCGATCCTCGGATGGTGGCGCGAGCCCTGGGAGGCGTATTTCTGATTCCGGGATTGGTCTGGGCGGCGAGCCAGCCGCTCTTCGGCCACCGCCTCGATAAGCACATCGAGAACAGGTTCAAAGATGAGGAAGAAGAACGGGAGCAGGCCATTGTCGTCGAGGTCGAGGTGGCGAAGGAGGCGATCGAGGAGAGTTCGCACCGAGAGAAGTAGCAGGGTGTCTCCCCTTGCCACTCTCGAAGGCGCGTGATATACCAGCCGCTCTGCAGGTGGAAGCTACGCCGGTCATCGAACATCGGAACAAGGAAACGTGATGAAGGATGTCGCGACGGCGGCGCCGCAGCCGGAGGTGAGCGTGAGCGCCGAGCTGCTTCGAGACAAGGCCGGGCTCGTGACCGGGGTGGGGAACGAGCGCAGCCTGGCCTGGGGAATCGCTCGCGCCCTCCACGGGGCAGGAGCGAAGCTCGCTTTCACTTACCAAGGGGAGGCATTCGAGAAGCGCGTGCGCCCCCTGGCCGAGAGGATTGCCTCACCCATCATCGAGTCCTGCGATCTCACCGATGAAGCGCAGGTGGGTCGAGTTCTCGAGCGCTGCGAGTCGGTGTTCGGCGGCCTCGACATCCTCGTGCACGCGGTCGCTTATGCCGACAAGGCGGCGCTGCAGGGCGCGTATCTCAATGTCACCCGAGAAGGCTTCCTCAAGGCGCTCGAGGTGAGCGTGTACACCTTGACGTCGCTCTGTCGCCTCGCCCGCCCCATGCTCCGGCGCGGCGGCGCCGTGCTCACCCTCACCTATCTCGGATCGCAGCGCGTCGTTCCCAACTACAACGTGATGGGGGTGGCCAAGGCGGCGCTCGAGGCGAGTGTGCGCTACCTGGCGGCGGATCTGGGTCCCGACGGGGTGCGGATCAACGCGATCTCGGCCGGGCCGATCAAGACTCTCTCCGCTTCGGGAGTCGCCGACTTCTCAAGCGTTCTCAAACTCACCGAGTCGAGATCCCCGCTCGGTCGCAACGTCGACGTCGATGACGTCGGCCGGACCGCCCTCTATCTGATGAGCGACATGGCGAGCGGAGTCACCGGCGAGATCGTCCACGTGGACGCCGGCTACTCGATCATGGGTTTGTGAGAGGTCCACGGGAGTTGCCGGCGACAGGCCGCCGACGCAGGGCGCATCTCCACACTCGACCGTCCACCCCCCGCACTCTGGCGAGCGCCACCGCTCCGAGCCGAGACGCGAAGCGCCGCACCTTGTCCGGCCGCACACAATAGATGGGTGTGTCATCGGTGCGTCCGATTTCCTTCTCGTAATAGCGCTCGGGGTCGCGCGCGTCCCCATCGGTGAAGAAATCGTAGAAGTCGAAGATGACGCCGATCCGCGTCAGGTCGAACATGCGACGAATGAGCCGGCGCATGAGGAGCCAGTGAGAGGCGGGATCGTCGACGAGAAGGGCGAAGACGCCGACGGCGACCGCGGCATCGGCGACCGGTCGCTGCGGGTCCGCTCGCCATCCAAGGATGTCGGCCAGTCGGAAGTCGGCTCCGGGATGGCGCCGGCGAGCAAGATCGACCATCCGCGGTGACAGATCGCAGCCAGTGTAGGAACGCACCCCCTCGAGCCGGGAACGCATTCGCACATAGAAGTCGCCTGCTCCCGACCCGACCTCGAGCAGCGACTGGATGGGCCAGCGCTCGAGGACATCGAGGATCGCGTCATGCCGGCGATCACGGTCGGCGGCGACGAACCACTTGGTGGCCTCGAGCAATGCCGCGTGTGGAGTTTGGTCGCTCGTCGCCACCCCGGCGACCGCGCGCTCGAACTCGGCGCGGGTGCGGGTGAGAACGCGGGAGGAGGCCCGACGGGGCGTCATTGTCGGGACAGCCTTCAAGGGCGCTTGCGGGAGGTTGATCTCGCGCTCCGCCGGGGACCGCCTTTCGAGCGAGGCGATCGAGCGAGCTTGGGAAGCGGCGGCGGCTCGGCCGGAGATGCGGCGATCGGAATCGGGCGGCGCTTCTCGTCGACCGCCACATACACCGCTTCGGCTTCGGTGACCTTGACTCGCTTTCCATCCTCGTGGGCCCGCTCGCATTCGACGATCACCTTGACGGTGAGGGAGGTGCGGCCGATTCGAATGGTGCGGGTGTAGAAGCTCACCAGGTCGCCGACATAGACCGGCTCATGGAAAGCGACGGCACGCATGGCGACGGTGACGAACGTATGCCCGCCGTGCTTCCGCGCTTCGACTCCTCCTGCCAGGTCGATGTAGCTCAGAATGACACCGCCGAAGATCGTGCCCCAGGCATTGGTGTCTCTGGGCATGAGAGTGACGCGGAGTGTCGGTTCCCCCCACGCGGAGTAAGCGGAGGTACGGCTCATGCTTGCCTCCGATCGGCGTCGTCAGCCGGCGCGCCGCCGATCACCTGGCGCAGAAAATCGCGCACCGCTACGTAGACCTCCTCACCATGTCCAGTGAACAAATGGCCGGCGTCCGCGATCCGCACCAGTCGCCCAGGCACCCCGCTCTTCTCGACCGCCTCGGCGAGCTGATCGACCGGGCCGTAGGGGTCGTCGGTCGATTGCACAAAGAGGACTGGTTTAGTGACTCCCTTCAGATAGCGAGCATCGTAGAGCGCGATCGGAGTGGCGATCGAGACGAGAGCGGTCACTCGCGGATCCGTGCCTCCGACCATTCCCGCCACCCAGGCGCCGAAGGATACTCCGCCGGCGATGAGGGCGCGCCCCGGAAATAATGAGTGTAAATACTCGACAACCGCCCGCAGGTCCTCGGTCTCGCCGGGGCCGGCGTCGAAATGTCCGTCGCTCCGGCCGGTCCCCCGGAAGTTGAAGCGAACGACCGGTACTCCAAGATCGCGGGCGGCGCGAGCGGCCAGATAAACGATCTTGTTGTTCATCGTCCCGCCGTACTTGGGATGCGGGTGGCAAAAGACGGCGACGTGGGTGCGGCCGTCGACCTCCGGCTCGCCAAGGAGGCCTTCGAGCTTGCCGGCCGGTCCCGGGATCCAGATCATCGCCTGGCGCGCCCGGCGGTGGCGGCGAGCCTGAGCGGGGTCACGCCTTGACCGGCACCCGCTTGGCGGCGAGCGCATGGATTGAATCGTTGCGCATACGGCGGGCAATCTGGAGGCCGAAGCCGGACATGGCGCCGAAATGCCAGAGATGCGGATACTCCATGCTGTTGAGAAAGAAGGTGGTGACCAAATAGGTGACGAAGCCGCATTCGGCGCCGCGCATGATTGCGTCGAGCGACCGGAACTCTGCGGTTTTGAATCGGCGTGAGATGCGGCGAATCTTTCTAAAAGTAGTGAGGGTGAGGATGATGGTGCTCACGATGAATATCAATCCCGGCACCCCAAGCTGGGCGATGAACTCGATGTACATGCTGTGCGCCGCGGTCCAGCGCGCACTGATCGTGTTGTATCCGGTTCCGTAGGTGCGGCTGAAGTTGCCCATTCCGACGCCGAAGATCGGGGAGTCGATCATCATTCGGATGCCGCCCTTCCAGGCGTCGAGCCTGCCCTGGGCCGAACCCTCGGTCGAATAGCCTCCGATCGAATGGATCCGTTCCCAATACTCGTGCGGCATGATCGCGAACATGGCCAGGACAAGCGGGACGAGCAGCAATCCCGAGCGCAGCTTGTTGCGGCTCTTGCACCACATGTACACGACCATGGCCCCGAATCCGAGGAAGGCGCCGCGTGAGAAGGAAAAGAGGACGGCGAGCATCGACATCAACATCCCTGCGCCCAGGGCGATGCGCACCATTCGGTGACGGGTCATCGGCCAGAGGAAGTACATGTAGGGGATCATGATCAAGAGCGCCATCGCCGAATCGTTTTCGTCCCCCAGAAAACTGCCGCCGATGTCGCCGAAGCGGCGCTCGCCGGTAGTGGCGAAGAGGGCGATGCCCATCGCCGCCAGGATGATATGAAGGGCCACATAGAGCCACGCCAGTTTCTGTAGGCGATCGAGACGAGTGATGACGCTGAACATGACCCAGAAGACGACGAGAGTCTTGAACTGGGAGAGAAGCGTCCAGGCGACCATCCCCACCGAGATTGCATGGAAGGCCGAAAGCGTGCCCAGAATCATCAGGATGGCGTAGGACTTGGCCTGCCAGTTGATGACGATCGGCACGCGATGGCGGGCGACGTTCAGGATCCAGGCCAGGAGCAGGGAGCCGGCGACGATGAAGGTAGGACGAACGGCGGCGATCGCCTCCACTCGATAACCCGGCTGTAGATACTCGAAGATCAAATACAGGGCGACGCCGAGGAAGAGATCGCGAAGGATCGCGACCTGCACCAGGATCGCCGGCACCGCCGCCAGCGCTCCCAGGACAATGACCTGCGGCACGGGCAGGACGAGAAGCGTTCCGATCGCGATCGCCGCCGGCACCAGGAAGATGAGGGCGGACCTCTGGCGCAAGAACTCGGACGCGTCCTGCTTGGCGCGAGCGATGGCGTTCATGAAGGGTGAACGACGGCGTTCATGAGGTCTTGAGCGGCAAGGCGGGCCGAACGTGAATTGGCATGTGCTCCGGGTTGGAGTCTATCATGGCGATGATGAGCGCTCTGAGGATCGCGTTCGCTATCGCGCCCTTCGCCTACGGGGTGCTTTTACCCGTTCCGCTCTTTGCTGAAACGGGGGCACCTGCTGCAGCCGCCGGCGCTACCGTGTCGGGAGTGCTTCGCGATGAGCGCGACGGCACGCCGCTCACCGGGCTCTCCGTCCTCCTGGGTGGCGCCCAACGGGTCACCACCGGACCTGACGGGCGGTTCCGCTTCAACGGCGTGGCAACTGGCGTCTACCGTCTCATCGTCCCAGGAGCCTGCGACCGTGCGCCGATGCGAGTCGAGGTACGGCCGGGGGAGCCCACTGAGCTCGAGGCGAGCGCGGATACGAGCTGCGCCCATCCAGGACGATTCTACGAGGCGCGGCAGTTGCCTCCAGGTGCCCAGTTCACGCCATGGCCGGTGGCGGTTGCGCGGGATGTTGCGCTCCGTGATCTCGTCCTGCCGCTTCTCGATGTGGTGGCCGAGGCCGTTGAATCCGACTCGAGCTTCGATGCCGTGCTCGTCGCTCCTCAGGGGATCAAGGGTGAGCTTCAGCGGTCGTTGCCGCGCGCGCGACCGAAAGCGGCCGGGGAAGATTGGGTGTCGCTCATCGAGCCTGGATGTTTCGCGCCGAGCATCCAGCTCACCCTCACCGAAAAGGGAAAGGTTTTCCTGCGGCTCCTGGGCTCGGCACTCGACCCCGATGCTCCGCTTCTGCGACGTGAGGCTTGTGAGGGCTGCGTCAAGGGACTCTTCAGCGATCTACGTCGCTCCGGCCTTGCACGGTTGAGCGGCCTCTACGCCGCCCCGCAACCCGATACCGGCGAGCGAACCCTCGCCGGCGTTCTCAATGGCGAGCCTTTTTTCGTGCGCACGACCGGGATTTCGCTGGCGCTCGTCGAAGCGTTCCGTACACGCATGCTCGATCTCTGCGGATACTCGAGCTGCATCGATACGCGAGAGATGCCGCTATTCGCCGTCGAGCTCGGGATCGACGCTCCGGATTCGGTGGTGGCGGGAGGAGAGTTCGAGGTCCGGGTGCGGGTCAGCGCTCCGGAGACGCTACCGGGTGCGGCGGTCCGGCTCGAGGTCGAGGGGGCGAATCGGGTGGGAGGTGAGGGCGCGAAGGCGGGAATCCTCGAACCCAACTCTCCGTTGGTGGTCGTTGGACGTTATAGAGCGCCTCGCACCGCGAGCTGGGAGCGCGGCCCACGCGGGATCGTGGTGCGGGCGCGCTTTGCCGCCGAATACGGCGTCCCTCGCGATCCCGAGGGGGCGATCGCCGTTAGAAAAATTCGGGTGCGCTAGCGGGTCACGGCGATCCCTTGCGGATGCGCACGGTCTTGGCCGGGATCCCGACCGCGATGCCGTAATCGGGGACATCGCGATTGACCACCGCGCCCGCGCCGATCACTGCACCACGGCCTACCGCGACTCCCTCCAAAATGGTCACTGATGCTCCAAGCCAGGAATCGGGGCCGATGGTCGTCGGCAACGACTCCGAGAGATCGTACTGAGCGGAGATCGGGATGTCGGTGCGGTCGATGCGATAGGAGCCGCCGCTCAGGATGTAGCAATAGGCGGCGATGACCGTCTCGGCGCCGATCATCACTCGATTGGCCGAGAACACGTCACAATTGAATCCCAGGTTGACGTGACGGCTGAGCGTGATGTCGCCGTCTTTGCAGCTCAGGATCGTGTTGCGTCCGAGAAAGACGCCCTCTTCGAGAACGATGCCGTTGTTGTGCCTCCCCTTGGCGTCGAGGAGGCAGTTGTCGTCGATGACGCAGCCATCCCCGATTTGGATCTTGTGCGGATGTCGGAAGCTCACATTGGCGCCGAAGAGGACTCCGCGGCCCACCCGGCCGAGAAACAGCGGATAGAGCTTGCCGCGCAGAAACAGGCCGAGAGCGCCGGGAATCCGCCCCACCAAAAGGGTGATGAGCTCGAAGCGGAGGAGCGGCCACCACCCTCTCCGGCCGATGACCAAATCCTGATAGCGCTCGAGCCGAGTTCCCGGCTCGGCGAGGGCGCTGTGGATCTTGACTCCGCTGCCGCGGTCACGAGCGCCGCTCCGCGGCTCGATCTCGATGCCCGGGCCGTGTTCGCCCAGCCGATCGCTCACAAGAGATTCTCCCGTCGATACGTCTCGGCCAGCTGACGCAAGCCGTCCTCCAAATTCACCTGCGCCTCGAAGCCGAGAACCTCCCTCGCCTTGGCGGTGGCGAAGGCTCGCTCGGTGCCGAAGAAGGCGAGACGGCGGCGATAGAGCGGCGGCGACAAGCCCAACGGCCGGCAAACCGCTTCGGTGGCCAGAGCGAGGAGCTTAACCGGAGTGTACGGCACTCGGAGGGCCGGTGGCGGAACACCGAGGATCTCGGCGATCATCCGAACCAGATCTCCGGTCGTGATCGGAGAGCCGCCGGCGAGGAGGAAGGTTTCGCCGGCCGCCTGGGGTGCGAACGCCGCCACCAGGATTCCAGTGACGGCGTCGTCGATATGGATGAAATGAAGTCGGGTGTCAGGTGAGCCAATGAAAACGAATCGCCGGTGGGCGATGGGACGGAAGAGCTTGAGGAACCGCCGCTCCCCCGGGCCATAGATGGCCGCGGGACGGAGGATCACCGTCTCGATGTCGTCCGAGTGAGCGATGCGGCGGACGGCTTGCTCGCCTCTCCACTTGGTGAGCTCGTAGAGATCGCGCGGGCGCGCAGGATGCGCTTCAGTGGCGATGCGGCCGCGACCGACATCGCCGTGAATACCGGCGGTGGAGACATAGACAAAGCGCCGGACCCGATGCCTCGCCGCTTCCTGGAGCAGGCGCTTGGTGCCTTCGGCATTGACCTGCCAGAAGTCGGTGCGGCGAATCGATCCCCCGCGGTGGATCCCCGCGACATGGATGATGAGATCGATTCCGCGCGCCACCCCGTCGAGCGACCCGCTGTCCCGCAGGTCACCGGGATGGATGGAAGCGCCGAAGGCCTCCGCTCGCGAGGCTCCTTCGCCACCCGGGCGGACAAGGGCGCGCACCGGCACTCCGTCGCTTACGAGGCGACGACAGACCTCTCCCCCGAGAAATCCGGTGACCCCCGTCAGCAGCACTCTCTCGCCCATGCGCCGTTGGTCCGGGGCACGCCGGCATCACCGCCCTCTCAACCGTTGCTGTTCAGGCCGACGTCTCGAGATGTGTCGGGGTGACTTGAGATGGTCCAGGCGCGCGCCGTTCCTACGATCGGCCTATTCCCGCCCGTTCGCAAGCCCCCATGCAGCGGCGCTTGCGACGCTCGGCGGGAGGGTAGTGCTCGAGGCTCGGCCGCTCGAGGGGTCGGCGCCTCGAGCTCAACGCCTCGGGGCTCAGCGCTCGAGGATCTGCTCGAGCTGGGCTCGGACCTGCTGTGGATCGCGGTCCTGAGCCAGAGCCATCTCGCGGGTCAAGGTGACCAGAGCCGCCTCGAGCATCTCGGTTTCCTCATCGGTGAGCCGCTTGGTCTTGGCGAGACGCCCCAAATCGCGCACCACAGCCGCCAGATCGGCCGGGCGCCCGTGAGCGAGGAACGGCCGGTAGATCTTGACCCGCTCTCGAGGCCTCAGCCGCGACAATGCCCGAGCCCGTCGCTTCATGACCTGGAGGATCTGATTGACCTCTGCGCCGTCCATCGGCGCCCGCATGTTGAGCTCGCTTGCCTTATCGATGGGAACGACCACATGCGTGTTGTGATTGGGGAAATGGATTTTCAGGCACCGGGACGTACCGCCGAGCAAATCAGCGGTCTCGATCCGGTTGACGATCCCCAACCCGTACTTCGGGTGCACGATATGCTGGCCGACAGCGTACTGCATCGACTTGAACCACCTTTCGGCGACCAAGCCTGGGGCGGGATGGCTAGCCCGGAAGTACGCGAGCCGGAGCTCGGACTGCTGGCTGGTCGCGGAAAACGTCCGATCGGGAGACCCGACCGTGCCGTTTCTTAGTACCCCGAAGGAGGTCGATTTGCTCCACCGCCATCCGGCCATAACCTGCTGTGGTACATATACTTCTGGATGGGGAGCAAAGAGCGAACGGGGTGACGAGAAACCTTCCCCATGGGAGGTCTCCGGAGAACCGTAATCCGGGGCTGAATCCGGCCGGGCCGTGGGTCGATCTTGAAGGCGAGAGGAGTTTGCGGAACCCCGAGGGACGGCGCCCGGTTACCGTGCTAAGCTGGATTCGCCGATGATCGGGACGAACGAAGGCACCCGGTCCACAGTTAAGAAAGGAGTTTTTCAGCGATGGTTCAGCTGACCGAATCGGCTGTAGGCAAGGTCAACGAGATCATGACCCAGGAGAACCAGTCTGGGAAGGCGCTGCGCATCTATGTCGAGGGCGGCGGCTGCTCCGGATTCCAGTACGGTTTCCAGTTCGACGACGCCCGCGATGGGGATGAAATCGTCGAGTACGGTGGGTTCAAGCTCCTGATCGATCCCTTCAGCTTGAACTATCTAGAGAATACGACGGTCGATTACGTGGACGGGCTCTACGGCGCCGGCTTCCGGATCACCAATCCGAACGCCACCGGGACCTGCGGCTGCGGCAATAGCTTCAGTGTTTGATGCCCGGTCGAACTGAACTCGGAGGCTGCTGAGGAGGCTGCTCAGTCTGCGCAGAGCCGCGCCGTCCATCGTCTGATCGGCACCCTGTACTTCGGAAGGGGGGTCCCTGTCGGCCCCCCCTCCTCATTTCTGCGCCCTTGCGTCGAGAGGGCGTCCGAGGCACAATCCTGCCTGGGCGTGCCCCGCAGTCCAGCCACCACACGCGGGTGGCGCGGATGACTCAGGTCAATCTAGCGGACAAGCTCCGCTACTTGCGTAAATCGCGAGGCATGTCCCAGGTCGAGCTGGCCCGCCGTCTCGGCCTCAAGAACAACGCCTTCATCTCCCACCTCGAGCGCGGGACCAAGCGTCCCTCGGAAACGCTGCTTCGCAAGATCGCCGATGTCTTCGCCTATGACTACGACAGCCTGCGCGTCCTTGCCGGCCCCGCCGCTACCGGCCCCGGAGTGCAGGTCGAACTGCAACCGGCGGCGGCGGCCGACCTCATGGCGCGCATTCGCCGCGACGTGGAGCTCTTTGGCGAACGATTGAGCGATCTGGTCGCCGAGTCTCTCCCGGAGTTCCTGTGGAGCCGGGAGGATCGGCTCATCGCCGAAGGAGCGAGCCGTGAGGTGTGGATCCTGGCCCCGAAGTTGGCCCACCACGGCGTCGAGGAGGCCCTGCTCGCGGTGGCGAGAGCGAATTTGAAGCGGGGCGTGCGTTACTGCTACTTGATCGCCGACGCCAAGGAGATGCGGATCGAAGCGGGCCGGCTGCTCAAGCGTTACCAGGAATCAACCGGCGGCGCCTACGGGATCGATGAAGCCACCGGACCCGAAGTGGCGTTCGTCCCCCAGGATCGATTTCCCTTCGTGTTCGAGACCGCGCTCTTCGATCCCCGCGATCCGGCGCGTATCCGGGGCTCCCTGCTCCCTCCTGTGGAAGAGCCCGAGTGGGAGGTCGCCCTCAATCGGCAGCAGGCGATGGACCTGGCGCGGCACTTCGCGCGCCTTTGGGAGCGGGTGAGCGCCCCGCTGCACGGGATACGGAGCGGCTGACCACGGCTGATGCACCTCGCCGGCGCACCCCCGGCGTGCCCGGAATCGGCCTGGTCGGATGTGGCTCGTGGGGCGCAGTTCACGCACATGCGCTCCAGACTCTCGGGCCCCGAGTCCAGCGTTACTTCCTTAGCCGCGATTCAGCGAAAGCTCGCGAATTCGCCGCCCGGTATCAGGGTGAAGCGATCGAGAGCTTCGAGGTCGCGCTGTCCGATCCCCGGATCCATGCTCTCGTCATCTGTCTTCCTCATCATCTTCATGCCGGAGCAGCATGCCAAGCGCTCGCTGCCGGCAAGCACACGCTCGTCGAGAAACCGATTGCGCTCACCGTGGAAGACGGAGAGCGGATGCTACATGAGGCCGATTCCCGCGGCCTCTGTCTGGCGGTCGCCGACCAATATCGACTGAGCCCGCTGGTTGCGCGCGCCAAGCAGATCATCGACGAAGGCCGTCTCGGGCGAATCATCTTCGTCAATGCCGGGGCGGCCGGAGTCTTTCATCCGCCGCAAGCCTGGAGGCGGCAACGCGACTCGATGGGTGGTGGGGTCCTCATCGACGCCGGGATCCATTACGTCGATGTGTTGCGCTTCTGGTTCGGAGATCCCAACCTCATTTGGGCGACGACTCCTCGGCACCTTGTCACTGAGCTCCAGGGAGAGGATTCGATCTGCCTCACCCTTCGATTCCCCGATGGTCCGGTCGCCGACCTGAATCTCTCCTGGGCCGGCTTTCGAACGTCCGAGTCTCCCAACTTCGAGGTTGTGGGTGAGCGAGGCTCGCTCGCCTTGCGATTCCGCCGGTCCCATCTCGTGCTGGCCTCGCCACTGGGTCGGGAACACTGGTCGCGCCGACTGAAAGGGCTCATCCCCTGGCGAATGGAGCAGCGGCTCGAGCGGTTCGTGCCCAGAGAACGCCGCACGCGGATTCGCGTCCCCGGCTCTGATCTCCTGGGAAGCCGCGCCGTGATCGAAGATTTCGTGCACGCGATCACGACCGGTGCTCCTCCCGCCGTCCCCGGCGCCGAAGGACTCGAGGATCTCGAGGTCGTGCTCGCGGCTTACGAATCGCTTCGACGACAAGCACCGATGATTCGATAGCCGCGGTAATCGAGCCGTGCACATTGCGCGGCGTGAGATCGCCACGCGGCGGCGACATCCAAGGTTCGGGTTGCGAGTTGCCCGTGCAGAGCGTGCACGAGCGGCGCATCGATCATCAAACATCTTGAGCGCCGCCATTTCCTCTCTGCAAATCTCCCATTCGCAATAGCTTGTCCACGTCGCCGAGGAGACCCGCTACGGCACATGGTTTGCTCGTGCCGCCACGCCTCGCTAGATCTGAGACAAATCCATGGGCACTGAGCTGATTGGAGAGCATCATGATCAGATCCAAGCGTCCCTCCCAGGCGCATGCCACGAGCCTTTCGCTACTGCTTCTGATCTCCAGCCTCTGGTCGACCGGCTGCATCGACACGCTCGTGCCCCTGGGCAGCGGCGGTCCGGCGGGCGGGGCGTTTGACGATGGTCAGCCGCCGAATCCACCGCCCCCCCCGCCCGACAACACCAATCCTCCACCTCCACCACCTCCTCCTGACGACGGCAATCCGCCGCCCGATCTTCCTCCTCCACCGCCCGATGGAGACATCGCCTATGGCGGGTACGTATTCCAGGGCGGCTTCTGGGATGGATGGCGAGCCGATGAGGA
>JBIOUT010000324.1:0-8574 GCA_044867365.1 Candidatus Eiseniibacteriota bacterium
GATACCGATTCTCCCGACATTGATGGAGGGGGCCGGTAGCCCCCCACCGAGGAGCGACCAGGTGTCGCCGCCGTCGGTCGAACGGTAGATCCCGCTCGTCATCCCGCCATAGCGTCGCGTGTGCGGGTGGCGGATGCGCTCCCAGGTGGCGGCGAAGACCCGGTTCGGATTCTGGCGATCGATAGCGAGATCGATGGCGCCGGTGGAATCGCTGATGGCGAGCACATGCGCCCACGAGGCGCCGCCGTCCGTCGATCGGTAGACGCCGCGCTCGGGGTTGGTCGAGAAGAGAGCGCCCATGGCGGCGACGAAGACCCGTTCCGGATTGGCGGGGTCGATGGCCACTCGTCCGATGTAACGGGTGTTCTCGAGCCCCAGGTGAGTCCAGGTGCCGCCGCCGTCGGTCGTCTTGAATACGCCGACCCCGCCGTAGGTCACGCTCCCGCCGCCGCTATTGGGCTCGCCGGTGCCGACGTAGAGGGTATTAGGATCGAATGGATGGATGGTGATATCGCCGATCGATAGGCTCTCCTGATCGTCGAAGATCGGCGTCCAGGTGTTGCCGCCGTTGGTGGTCTTGAATACCCCTCCCTCGGCCGCTCCCACGTAAACGGTGAGTGGGTCGGTCGGATGGATGGCGAGATCGGCGACGCGCCCGCCGATGTTGGTGGGTCCGACCGACTGCCAGAGCGCCATTTCTCCGGCGGCGGCGAGCCCCGCGGCTTCTTCGCGCAACACTCGCGCCTGAGCGCGCGCTCTGGCGAGCTTGACCGGATCGATGTCCACGCCGGGGAAGGCGCGCTGGGCATGGAACCAGTCGCTCGGTGCGGCGGGCCCGCCCGGGCCATCCGATTCGCCGAACGGAAGCTCGCGCCTTTCTCGAGGGCGGTCGGCGAGGAAGAGGATGGCGAGTAAAGGAATCAGAACGGCGAACGCGGGCAGTCGGCGAAGGAGGGGGCCAGGCATCGGCGCTCCGGGTTCAGGTCTGGGGTTCTGCGGCAACTCTTGGGTAGGGCGGCCTGGGTGGGGCCTCCGGTCGAGCTATTTTATTGTAGCGCCTTTACGTGCATCGGGTGAGGTGACCTTTACCCGCTCCCGCGATACAGACGTCGTCGTCGGCAGCGAGATACCCTCGTCAAATCTATGCCCGTATTCCGGCAAGCTCCTCGAGTTGAGAGCCGGTGAGCCTGAAGGTGGTCCATTCGCTCATGGGGATCGCTCCCAGCTGCCGGTAAAAAAGGATGGCCGGTTCGTTCCAATCGAGGACCGCCCATTCGAGCCGCCCCGAGCCCCGTTCGCGCGCAAGCCGCGCCAGATGGACGAGGAGCGCTCGACCGATGCCGCGGCGGCGCATCTCCGGTCGCACGAACAGATCTTCCAGGTAAATCCCGGAGCGCCCCAGGAAAGTGGAGAAGCTGGTGAAGATGACGGCGAACCCGGCCGGCTCGCCCTCCCAGTGCGCGAGCACCACCTCGGCGGCCGGATGGCGGCCAAACAACGACTCCCGGAGGACATCCTCGGTGACCACCGCCTGCTCCGACAATCGCTCGTACTCCGCAAGCTCACGGATGAAGGAGAGGATGAGTGGAACGTCTTTCTCTACGGCCTGGCGAATAATGATCGAGTCTGTGCTCGGTCGGTTCATGTCGTGCCACTCCGTTTCTCCAGCTCTTCGAGCGTCCCTGGCCACTCGCCCTTCAGTATCCGGGAAAGGGCCCGATCGGCAAGGAGCTTTCCTCCCGTCTGGCAGGCGGCGCAGTAGTTGGCCTCGTTCTCGGCATAGACGATTCGTTGCACCGGCGAGCCGCAGATGGGGCAAGGCTTCCGGTAGCGACCATGGACGGCCATCTCGGTGTGGAAGGCGGTGACCTTCTCCGGAAATCCCTCGCCGACTTCGGCGCGCAACCGTTGGGTCCATTCCTCCAGAACCGCGCGCGCCGCAGTGAAGAGGGTTTCGATCTCGGGGGCGGTCATTCGACGGGTCAGAGTCACCGGCGAGAGCCGGGCTCGATGCAGGATCTCATCCGAGTAGGCGTTGCCGATGCCGCTGAAGAGCCGGGGATCGGTGAGCGCTCGCTTGAGGGTGTGATTCTCCCGGAGAAGGGCCGCACGAAATCCGGATAGATCCGTCTCGAAGATCTCGATTCCACCCGGGTCGAGAGCGCTGAGCGCCGCCTCCCCCCGCACCAGATGCAGTGTCGCTCGTTTCTTGGAGCCGGCCTCGGTGAGAAGGAGTGTCCCCTCGGGAAAGTCGAATGCGGCGAGGCCGACCTTGCGGGCGACCGGCGCTCCACGCCCCCGCCAGCGCAGCCGGCCGGCGATCATGAGATGAAGGACGAGAAAGAGATCCTCGTCGAGACCGAACACGATCCGTTTGCCCAGCCGTCGAAGCGCCCGGACTCGCTTGCCTTCGGCCTGGGCGATCGGAGGAGTGACGGTCTGGAGGAGAAAGGGGCTGAGGAGCCGGATCCGCTCGAGAGGTTGGCGGACGACCCGAGGCTCGAGGCAATCGAGGTAGACGGCGATGTCGGGGAGCTCAGGCAAGGAGTTCGAATCCTACTCGAGCCAAGGTCGCGGCCGACCCAGTGCCATTCTGACCATCGGCAAGCCCCAAAGGGGGGGTGGAGATACCGCGCAAGTGCCATATTGGCATCATAAATTCATAGGCCGGCGCCCAGCCCATGGGCTTGGGTAAAGATAAATCTTTTTTCAATAGGGTCTTCAATGGTAGAATCCAGTTATCAACATCATGCCATTTGGGCAAAGTTAGAGCTGTTGACCTGAGTTCGTCCAGCCAGCTAAGGCCGCTCAACACGATGTCCCACAAGAGCTTGGTGTGCCATTCCGAGCCAGTGGAACGTTAGTTGCACAACCGCCCGGCGGCGGTAAAGGCATGAGCCGCTAGCCGGGCTAAGAGGGATCTCCCGGAGACGCATCTCGGTAGGCTAGGAAGGGTCCCCGTAGCCATCGATCCACTGGAATTGCCCCGTGCACCTTGGGGCAGAGAGAAGCCGGCGCGTTTCGCCGGCCAAGCCGGTATAAGGAGAATGAGATGGCCATCAATGTCCATCCCCTGTCGGACCGGATCCTGGTCAAGCGCCTCGAAGAAGAAGAAGTGAAGCGCGGCGGGATCATCATCCCCGATACGGCCAAGGAGAAGCCTCAGCAGGGAGAGGTCATCGCCGTCGGCCCGGGACGCTTCGATGAGAATGGCAAGCGCATCCCGATGGAAGTCAAGAAGGGCGATCGAATCCTCATGGGCAAGTACTCCGGCACCGAGGTTAAAATCGACGGCGGCGAGTACGTGATCCTGCGCGAAGACGACGTTCTTGGTGTCATCCAGCCCCAGAAGTAATTCGAGGACAAGGGGCGACCGCACCGTTCGGTCTTAGAGGAGCGGGCGGAAAGGCGGCATCGCCGAGACCCCCGTGCAATCGGGGAAAGGAGAGCGAGGAGAAATGGCTGCCAAACAGCTGCTTTTCGATGAAGAGGCGCGCTCGGCGGTTCTGAGCGGCGTGGCAAAGCTATCGAAGGCGGTCAAGGTCACTCTTGGCCCGCGCGGCCGCAATGTGGTCCTCGACAAGAAGTGGGGTTCCCCCACCGTCACCAAGGACGGCGTCACCGTCGCCAAGGAGATCGAGCTCGAGGATCCTTACGAGAATATGGGCGCTCAGATGGTGCGCGAGGTGGCGTCAAAGACCTCCGACGTGGCCGGTGACGGCACCACGACCGCGACCCTTCTCGCCGAAGCCATCTTCCGCGAGGGGCTCAAGAACGTGACCGCCGGCTCGAATCCCATGGGGATCAAGCGTGGCATCGACCGGGCGGTGGAAGTCGTGGTGGAAGAGCTCAAGAAGCAGTCCAAGAAGGTGAAGGACCGCACCGAGATCTCACAGGTCGCCAGCATCTCGTCCAACTCGGATCAGTCGATCGGCAACATCATCGCCGACGCCATGGACAAGGTTGGCAAGGACGGCACGATCACGGTCGAGGAGGCGCGCAGCATCGAGACCACCCTCGAGGTGGTCGAGGGCATGCAGTTCGACCGCGGCTATGTCTCGCCGTATTTCGTCACCGACAAGGAAGGCATGCAGTGCGTGCTCGAGGATTGTTACATCCTCCTCCACGAGAAGAAGATCTCCAACATGAAGGACCTGCTGCCCCTGCTCGAGAAGGTCGCACAAGCGGGCAGGCCGCTCCTGGTCATCGCCGAGGACATCGAGGGCGAGGCTCTGGCGACTCTGGTCGTCAACAAGCTCCGTGGCACGCTTCACTGCTGCGCGGTAAAGGCTCCCGGTTTCGGTGATCGACGCAAGGCCATGCTCGAGGACATCGCCATCCTCACCGGCGGTCAGGTGATCTCGGAAGACATCGGAATCCGGGTCGAGAACGTGCAGCTCTCCGATCTCGGCCAGGCCAAGCGGGTGACCGTCGACAAGGAGAACACGACCATCGTCGAGGGTCGCGGCAAGCCGGCCGATATCGCCGGCCGGGTGGCGCAGATCCGCAAGCAGATCGAGGAGTCGACCTCCGACTACGACAAAGAGAAGCTCCAGGAGAGGTTGGCCAAGCTGGCGGGTGGTGTGGCGGTCATCAACGTCGGCGCCGCCACCGAAACCGAGATGAAGGAGCGGAAGGCTCGGGTGGAAGATGCGCTCCATGCCACTCGCGCCGCAGTCGAGGAAGGAATCGTCCCGGGCGGCGGGGTGGCGTTGCTCCGTAGCGTCCCGGCGATCGAGAAGATGACCTGGACCGAGGACGAGAAGGACGAGCAGATCGGCTCTATGATCGTCAAGCGCGCGCTCGAGGAGCCGCTCCGCACCCTGGCCAACAACGCCGGGCTCGAGGGCTCGGTGGTGGTCGAGCGGGTAAAGGGCGAGAAGAAGACGGTCGGTTTCGACGTCGACAAGGAGAAGTTCGTCGACATGTTCGAGGCCGGCATCATCGACCCGACCAAGGTCACCCGCACCGCCCTCCAGAACGCGTCGAGCGTGGCCGGACTGCTCCTCACGACCGAGGCCCTGGTCACCGAGAAGCCCGAGAAGGAAAAGGCCGGCGCTCGCGCCGGCGGCCCGGGTGGCGACTTCGGCGGCGAGGACATGTACTAAACCGGCGCTTCGGAGCCTCGGCCCTGGGGCGATAGCTCGAAGGCACTCGACCCTCGCCCGGCGAGAGCGGGGCGGGCGGTGACCCGGGGGCTGGATCCAGCGGTGTCGCTGGATCCAGCCCCTTGTCTTTTCCGGGATCCCGCGCTCTCGGGTAGACTCCGCAGAGAGAATGAGTCCCTTCTCTCGCATGGATGCCGGCCGCCGCTCCATCCGCTTCATCGGCTTCATCGGCTTCATTCCCGCGCTTCTCGCCATCGTGCTGGCGGGCGCCGGCTGGTGGATGTTCCTCCATGACCGAGCTCCCGGCACCGATGCGGCTCTCCGTGGCTTTCCGCTCGATGATGCGTGGATCCACATGGTCTACGCCCGCAGTCTGGCCCGTGAGGGCGGGCTCCATTACAACGACGGTGTTCCGGAAGCGGGCATGACGAGCCCATTGTGGGTCGTTCTGCTCGCGGGCATCCATTCTCTGACTGGGAACGGGCCGGTCGAGCGGATCGTTCTCGGTGCGAAGATTCTCGCCCTCCTCTTCGGCATCGGGGGAACTCTCGCTCTCTACGCTCTCTCGCGCGCGCTGGGGGAGAGTCGAGGGATCGCGCTCCTCGCCTCGGCGCTCCTCGCCGTCGATCCCTCGCTCACCTTTTCTCGGGCCGCAGGTATGGAGGTGCCGCTCTTCGTCTTGCTGGTCCTTCTCGCCCTGCTTGCCGCGATGAAGGGACGCCCCCTGGCAACGGGCGCGGCCTTCGGATTGTCGGTCGTGACGCGCCCCGAGGGCGTCGTTCTCTTGCCGCTTCTCATCACGCTGCATCTCCGGGGACGGTCCAAGAAGCAGCCGGTCGGGATCGGCGAAATGATCGGTGGCGCCGCACTCGCCGTCTTGCCGGCGCTTGCCTATGTTGTTTTTTGCTTTTTCGCCACCGGCTCCCCCCTCCCGAACACCTTCTACGCCAAGTTTGTCGGGCGGGACCCGGTCTCGATCCGTCTCCTGAGCTTCGGGTGGAAGCACTACATCCATGACAACCTTCCCTATTTCACTCTCCAGGCGGGGACAGTGCTCTGCGTGCTCGGCGTCATCCGCCTCGCCCGGCGCGGGGTACGCGGAATCGCTTCGGTGCTCGCCGGAGCCTTCCTCTTCGCCGGCACAATGGGATCGAGGCAGATCGCGCCGGGTCACTACTACTACTGGGAGCGATGGTTGATTCCTGCCTTTCCCTTCCTGTTGCTCACGATCGCTTGCGGAGTCGGGGAACTGTGGGAAGGACTTCCGTCCCTGGTCGGCTTGGCGAAGCGAAAGAAGAAAGCGAGAGCAGGGAACAAGCGAGTCGCCGGTCCGATCCGATCGCTCGCTGCGCGAGTCGCTGCGATCGGGGCGATCGCTCTGGCTGTGGGGGGGCTTCCTTCGGCACTTCGCGAGCGCGCGGCTGCCTTCGCCTGGAACAGTCAGAACATCGAAGAAATGAATGTTGCCCTGGGTCATTGGGTGGCCGCGAAACTGCCGGGAAACGCGGTCGTCGGCGTGAACGATGCGGGGGCGTTGCGTTACTTCGGCATGAGGCGCACCGTAGATCTCAACGGACTCAACGAACACCGTCTGCTTCACCAGGACCGCGATGGATTCTTCCGAACGTTTCGCGATTTGGGAGTGGACTATGTGGTCGTCTTCCCGTGGTGGTTTAAGGACATCGAAGCGTCCATTCCCATGCATCTTCTCTATCAGTTGGGATCTCCCCATTACACGATCTGCGATGCCCCCCAGGACGTGATGCTCGTCGGCAAGCTGGAGTCACATTGAGCGGGAGACCGGTGAAACAGGAGATCTCAGTTTCATCCACCAAAGTAGAAGGAAAAGCCGAAGCCGCCCCATGTCGTGTCGACGGACATGAGCTCGCCAGAACCGCTGAGCTTGAACTCTGCAGGATCAGACCCTGATCTCATCTCTCGCTGGGTCTCTGTTTCATCGATTCGCGTGTGGCGGATGGCAAGGCCTTGATGAGTGATCAGGCTTACCCGGCGAGTCAGGAACCATTCGAAGCCGAGCACGATTTCCCCTCCTAAGCTCAATCTCTTCCCCTCGGCTTCGCTTTGGATTGTCATGGTGCCTTGAGAATAACTATGCTGACTGACCTGAATAGATTCGTCGCGCCCCCATTCGACCAAGGGGCCCGCTCCGAGAAACCAGACGACTTTTGACGCGACTTGAGGATAGAGGAGATACTGGGTCGAGACTCCGATGACCTTCCGGTCAAAAGATCTACCGAGCCCATCTCCGGGATTGGTATCCGTGCCTGTCACGCTTTGCTCCATGTCAGACGAGTCGGTTTCCAAGCCAAGGGTGAATCGCATCGCGGAACGGCTGCTCAAATGCATTTTGGCCGCTAGAGCGACGCCGGTTCGGGGGCCGAGAACACTCTCGAACTGCAAGGCCCACACACCATCACGGAGCGCATTCAACTGGGTCTCGGGCGTGTCTGCCCAACTGTTCGGCACTATGCTGAACCCGGCGGTGATCGCGACGAAGCATGGGAGCAAACGAGACAAGAAAGGCCAAGAAGAAAGCTGTGGGATGTTCATGGTCCCTCTTTTCACTCGGTGTCGGTGTCCGGAGCCATCGGCGGCGGAGTAACGCGGTAGCATCTGGACCCGCGGCAGCGTCAATGTCTGCGCTAGGGCGTGAAATTCCACCGGTGGTAGTTGCGACCGGCCAATGAATGTTACGTGATGAGTTGGGGGACATCCAGGTCACTCCCCATGGTCGACAAAAGCGATGAGCCAGGAGCCCGATCCAGCCGATAACCGGCGCTTCTTCGCCGTCACCGCGCCGGGGCTCGAGACGGTGACCGCGGAGGAGCTTCGCCATCTCGGCGCGCTTGTCTTGCGAGTGACGCGCGGAGGCGTGACTTTCGCAGGACCGCTCGAGATCGGCTTTCGCGCCAATCTCTGGTCGAGGACGGCGGTGGCCGTACGGCTCCGGTTGGCGCGATTCCACGCCCCGAGCGAGCCTGTGCTCGCCAAGCGCGTGGGAGAGATCGATTGGGCCGCTTACATGCCTCGGGACGAGCGAGTCGATCTCATGGTCAAATCAACGAGCTCACGGCTCTCCCATACGGGACGGCTTGCGGCAGTCGTGCGGGGAGTCCTTCCGGCAGGGAATGACTCGCCGGGACCAGGCCAGGAGGTTCAGTTGCGACTCGTCCACGACACCTGCACCCTGTCGATGGACATGTCCGGGGAGCTCCTTCATCGCCGCGGTTACCGCCAGGAAACCTCGCGCGCTCCTCTTCGCGAGAGCCTGGCGGCGGGCCTCATCCTCGCCGCCGGCTGGGATCCGGCGACTCCTTTCATGGATCCGATGTGCGGGTCGGGGACGTTCCCGATCGAGGCCGCCCTCATCGCCCTGCATTTCGCTCCCGGTCTCGAACGCGGGTTCGCCTGCGAGCGTTGGCCGTCGAGCGGCGCCCTCTGGGAG
>JBIOUT010000325.1:0-4506 GCA_044867365.1 Candidatus Eiseniibacteriota bacterium
TTCGACCGTCGCTATGGAACGGTGACGGCCGGCAATTCCTGCGGCATAACCGATGGCGCGGTGGCATGTCTGGTGATGGCGGCGGAGCGCGCGCGGGAGTTGGGGATCACTCCTCTCGGACAGGTGAGAGCCTATGCGACCGCCGGCGTCGAGCCCGAGCGAATGGGCCTCGGCCCCGCCTTCGCCACCCCCCGCGCCCTCGACCAGGCCCACCTGCGGCTCGTGGATATCGAGCTCATCGAGATGAACGAGGCCTTCGCCGCCCAGGTGATGGCCAACGAGGCTGCTTTCTCCTCGCGGCGGTTTGCCGAGGAGAAGCTCGGACGGATGTCCCCCATCGGGGAGATCCGCCGTGAGATGCTGAACGTGAACGGCGGAGCGATCGCCCTCGGACATCCGGTCGGCGCTACCGGGGCGCGACTGGTGGTGATGCTTCTGCACGAGATGCGGCGCCGAGAGTTGAAGTTCGGTCTCGTCACCCTGTGTGTCGGCGGGGGGCAAGGCGCGGCCATGATCCTCGAGCGGTGAGGGCGAGCAGGGCGTGAACGACGAGGTCATCCAGAGCCCGACAGGATCGCCCCCGGCAAGGCCGGAGGAGCCGAGCAACGGGCCGGAGGCGCCGAGCAATGGGCCGGAGGCGGGGCCGGGGGACGGGCCGTCCGCCGCCCCATCCACCGCCCCGTCCATCGCCTCATCCATCGCGCCTTCGGTCGCGCCGGCGCGATCGGCCCTTCCTCCCGCCGAGTCACTCCTCCATCCGGCGGTGCGCATCGACCCCGGTCCCGAAGGCATTCTCTATCTCACGTTCGATCACCCCGAGCGCAAGGTCAACGTCTTCACCTTCGATGTGCTCGACCTTCTCGGCCGACTCCTCGACGATCTCGCGCGCGCCAGCGATGCGACGGCCGTAATCGTCCGCAGCTTCAAGCCGGATTGTTTCCTGGCCGGCGCCGATCTGGAGGCGATCGCCGGGGTGCGCACCAAGACCGAGGCGATGGAGGCGTCGCGGCTCGGTCAACAGGTTTTCGCCAAGGTCGAGACGCTGCGCCTGCCGGTGGTCGCGGCGATCGATGGCGTCTGCCTGGGAGGCGGGGCCGAGTTTGCACTGGCTTGTCACTACCGGCTGCTCTCCAACCGGGCCACCACTCGCATCGGCTTTCCAGAGGTGCGGCTCGGGATCCTGCCCGCCTGGGGAGGCACCCAGAGATTGCCGCGCACGGTCGGCCTGCGCCGCGCTCTCGACCTGATTCTCACCGGTCGGGCGATCGACGGCGAGCGGGCGCGGGCGATCGGGCTGGCGGACGAGTGTCTGCCTGCCGACCTCTTCGCCGAGCAAGTGCTCGCCTTCACGCAGCGCGTGATTCAAGAAGGGCGCGGCCCCCGGCTCGCTCAGCCGCGGATGCGCTGGCAGGACCGTTGGATCGAGCGCACCGCCCTCGGCCGGAGCTTCCTTTTTCGGCGCGCCGACGAGCAGGTGTTTGCCAGCACTCGAGGACACTACCCAGCTCCGCCGAAGGCGCTCACCGCAGTGCGCATCGGTATCGAGCGCGGGCATCGGGCCGGATATGCCGTCGAAGCCCGCTATGCCGGCGACCTTATTACCTCGCCCGCCAGCCGAAATCTGATCTCGCTCTTCTTTCTCACCGAGTCGGTCAAGAAATCGCGGGGAGTCGCGGATTCTCACGTAGAGCCGTTGCCGGTTCGCCGCCTTGGACTCCTCGGCGCCGGGATCATGGGTGGGGGGATTGCTCACGTCGCCGCCCAGGCGGGCATCCCCGTTCGGCTCAAGGACGTGGATCATCGCCCCATCCTCGGCGCCCTCAAGCACGCTCGCGAGCTCAGCGAGCGCGAGTCCCAACGTCGTTCCGATAGCCGGCGGGAGGGTGGGCGGCGTCGCCGGGGCCGGGCGAAAGAGTGGGAACGCCGGTTGCGGCTCATCTCACCCACGCTCGACTACTCCGGATTCGGGCGCGCCGATCTGGCGGTCGAAGCGGTGGTCGAAGATCTGGACGTGAAATGCGCCGTCTTTCGCGAGCTCGAGAGCGAGGTGCGCGATGACTGCGTCATCGCCTCGAATACTTCGGCGCTCTCGATCGTGACCATGGCTGCGGTGCTTCGCCGGCCCGAGAGGTTCTGCGGCCTCCATTTCTTCAATCCTGTCCATCGAATGCGACTGGTCGAAGTGATCCGCGGCGATCAGACCGATTCCCGCGCCGTCGCCACCGCCTTCGAGTTCGCCAAGCGTCTGGGCAAGACGCCGATCGTCGTCCGGGATCGTCCGGGATTCCTGGTCAATCGAATCCTCATGCCGTATTTGAGTGAAGCCTGTCAGCTCGTCGAGGAAGGGCTCACTATCGAGATCGTCGACCGCGGGCTGATGAACTTCGGCATGCCGATGGGACCATTCGAGCTCCTCGACGAGATCGGGATCGACGTGGCGCTGCGGGCCGCCCGGCGACTCGCCGAAAGCTATCCCGACCGAGTCGGAGCCCCGAGACTCCTCGAGGCGATGGTGAGCTCCGGCAGGCTGGGTAAGAAAAACCGCCGCGGCTTCTACAAGCATGATGCCGGTCCCTCGCCGCAGATCGATCCCGGGGTCGGCGCCCTCATCGAGACACTGGGGCCGGCCGATACCCGGTGGGAGGGAGGCGCGGGCAGAGCGGTCGTCGCCGCCAATGTGCAGGAACGTTTGGTGCTGCCGATGATCAACGAGGCGGCTCGCTGTCTGATGGAGGGAGTCGTGCACAAGCCGGCCGAGGTGGATCTCGGCCTCGTTCTCGGCGCTGGATTCCCGCCTTTCCGGGGCGGACTGCTCCGCCACGCCGATGCCCTCGAGCTCACCGCGGTGGTCGACCGGCTGCGGGCGTTTGCAGGCGAAGGACGGGCGCGCTATGCGCCGGCGCCGCTTCTCGAGGACATGGCACGCCAGGGCCGCAGGTTCTATCCCGACCGTTAGGGAGCGACGGTGCGCAGAGCCTTGCAGTTGGTGAATTGGATCGCATCCACCCGCCGCGAGCGACGATTCGGTACGCTCATCCTCTTCGTCACCTCGCGCTGTAATGCGTTCTGCCGGACCTGCTTCTACTGGAGTGAGCTCAATCGGCCGGGGGATCTCACTTTCGAGCAGATCGCCAAAGTCTCACGCACGATGCCGCGGATCACCGACCTCTGGATCTCCGGCGGCGAGCCGAGCCTTCGCTCCGACTTGCCGGAGATCATCGATCAGTTCGTGGTTTGGAACGGCGTCCGTCGCGTGATCCTTCCGACTAACGCCCTGGCGAGCGACCGGATCGTCGATACGGTCAACCAGGCCCTTGGAAACCATCCGGATCTCCATCTTTATCTCAATGTCGCCATCGATGGCGTCGGCTCGACTCACGACTCGATTCGTGGGGTGCCCGGAAACTGGGAGAAGGCCCTCGATTGCATTCGGGCCCTGGACGAGTCGAAGAGGGTCTATGGCGAGCGTTTCCGGCGCAATGTGAACACGGTCATCTGCGCCGACAACTATCGAGAGCTCGATCAGCTGGCCGACTTCCTGTGGACGAACGTCGACCTCGACGGCCACTACTTCAATATCATCCGCGGCGACGCCAAGGAGGGGAGCGAGATCAAGGCCGTTCCTCCCGAGGCTCTGCCCGAGATCTATCGGCAGGCAGCGCGGCTCACCCATCGTTACGGCGATCGGATGTTCGCCGCCGACGACAGACTGACCCGACAGATCAAGAACGTCGCTTACGTGGGAACGATCCTCACCCACTACCGGCATCAGCTCAGGAACTTCTCGGGGCCGAGCGCATGGCCGATGTCCTGCACCGCCGGCGAAACGATCGCGGTCGTCGATTACAACGGCGACGTGCGTGCCTGTGAGCTGCGCGAGAAGTTCGCCAACCTCGCCGAGTACGATTACGACTTCGCGGCCTTATGGGCGGGGGTGTCGCGGCGCGAAGAGCTTGCCGCCATCGACGGCGGCAAGGCATGCTGGTGCACACATGTCTGCTTCATCCACGACTCCCTGCGTCATTCCCCCCGAGCCCTCTTCTCCCAGGTCACCTGGAACTACGCGACTCGCGGCAGCTGGTAGGGCGGGCGGATCACCTGGGATCGGGAGGGGTGCGGAAGCCGTTGTCGATCCGCACGACCTCGATCACATCCACCACCTGTCCAAACGTACATGCCGGTGCCGAGCCTCGGATGGTTCGGACTCTCAGGAAGACGATCGTGCCCTGAGAGGGAATCGGGCCGTCCCAATCGTGGAGCTCGAATGACGTATCCCCGTCGCGGAGACCGAGACAGCCACAGTCATCGAACAAGGTTCCCGAGATAAAGAAGTCACCGCCGTTGACGTCGAGAAGGAGGAAGCAGGAAGGCAGAGAGAGAAGGAGGAAGGGATAGATCAGCTGCCGACCGATCGCCCGCCGAGATGCTGTCCGTGGTCCCATGGCGGCTGTTCACAAGGATGACGTCTCTTTCATCGTCTCATGGCGACCCCCTCCGGTTCAAGGC
>JBIOUT010000326.1:0-4137 GCA_044867365.1 Candidatus Eiseniibacteriota bacterium
CGCCGCAAGCTCGAGGACGACCCGGCGGCATGGGTCGTCCGGTACTCATGGAGGATCTCGCCGCGTAAGCTTCCCCGTAAAGTGGACCACGGATTCCTGGACTCAACCGCTTGTGAGCTTGGTCCCCTTTTCCTACAGGCCTGAAGCAGAAATCGCCCGTTCTGAAACCGCTTCCTTGACCGCGTTTGGCGAACTCGCTCGGCGTCAGGTTCCCGAGCGCGCCGTGCCATGATTGTAATCCCTCCGCCAGGCTTCGATCCGCCACCGGGCGTCCTCGATTGAAAGAAACTCGTTTGCGTTCAGACATTCATCCCGCAGCCGACCGTTGAAAGACTCGATCAGTGCGTTTTCTATGCGTTTACCCGGCCGGATGAAGTCGAGCTCGACCCCGTGCTCCCAAGCCCACTCATCCAGCGCTTTCGATGTGAACTCGGTCCCATGGTCGACCGTTATCGCCTTCGGGGAACCGCTCAGGGACACCCGCTCCAAGGCCTCGGCGACGCTCCTACCGGTCAGTGATTGAGCCGCCTCCAGCACACTTTCCCGACTCCGAAGTGGGTCCAGCGTTTTCAGCGCGCAGGTTGAGATCCGTAGCCACTGCCACAAACGCCCCTTCGCGCCGAAATGCGACCCCATCCTGGCAGCGGAGTGCCGCGCCGACCCCGCGCTGCAAGCAACCGGGTGACCGTCCGTCGACGTCCGATGCCAGAAGGGACTTTCTGATCACGCGGCTTCCCGAAGTTCGATGACCGGCTCGTGCTTCCTACCCGCCATCTTCGTGCAGGTTGCTTCTGGTAGGTGCACGGAGGCTCCCGAGGTATTGGAAGCCGACCTGCTCAAATCGGCACCTCAGCGAGGTACTGTCACCCCTCCCCCGCTACCGTCATTTTCTCGAAAACAAGCGTCGGGGTGCCGATTGAGCCGCACCATTCCAGATCGTGAGCGACCGCAACCAAATTGCGGAGCATATCCTGCAACGTGCTGGCCACCGTTACGTGGGCCACTGGATTGCCGAGCTTTCCCCCTTCGATGAGCTGTCCGGCTGCTGCTACTGAATACAGGCCGGTTACGGCGTCGATGCCGCCGGTGTGAGTCGTCTGGTGGATATAGAGCCCGTGGTCGATACCGGCCATGATTTCCTCCGGAGTCCGGTGCCCGGGAGTCATGATCAAATTGCGCGGGCCGACGCGCGGGAGCGAGCGGAAGCTGTCACGCGAAGCGTTGCCGGTCGGAGTCGTGTTCATGCGCGCGGCGGAATAGCAGTCATGGAGCCAAGCCTTGAGCCGGCCACCAACAATCGGATGGTGATAGGCGCAAGGCACGCCCTCGTCGTCGGCGGGCGCGCTCCCGAGCCCGCCGGGCAACGTCCCATCATCGATCACGTTCCACAAATCCGATCCGATCGTCTCCCCCATCCGACTCGCGAGGAATGAATCCCCCTTCACCACACTTGGACCGGCGAGCGCATCGGCCAGCGCGCAGAGCACCTCGGCGGCGAAATCGGGCGGGAATACGACGACCATCGAGCCCGGCGGCAGCGGGCGGCCGCCCACCACCTTCAAAGCGCGCTCTCCCAGCAAGCGGCCGAGCCGCGGCTCCTCGATGTCGGCGAGACGCCGGCCGGCGCGGAAGCCGCCCGATTCAGTGCCGCCTCCCTGGCCGTCGGCCATGGTGAGGGCGGCGCCACCAATCGAGTAGTGCCCAGCCTCGTAGCGGACATTCACCCCGCGGGTCGACGCCAGACGGATCTCGCCGATCTGGTCGTCATACATGAAAAAGTCCGTCTTGATCCGGGGATCGATGCGCGCCGCGGCCTCATGGCGAGCGAGAAGAGAAGTCTTGTCGTCGACCGTGGCGTCGCGCAGCTCGGGATCGAGTAGCGCAAGCTCGGCGGCGCCCCCCGCTCCATCACCAGCAGGCAGAATCGCATGCTCGTCGGGAGTCGCGAGCCGCGCCAGCTCCACCGCCTCACGCGCGAATGCCCGCAACGCATCCGGCGCAAGACGATTCGTCGCGGTGAAACCGATGCGGTGGTCAACAAGAACCCGGAGCCCGAGCCCCGCATCGTCGGCGCGGGTCAGATTCTCCCGCTTGCCATCCTGCACCCGGATGGTCGTCCGGCGCGCACGCTCGAAGTAAGCCTCCGCCGCCTCAGCTCCGGCATCGAGCGCCTGATCGAGAACCAGGCGCACCAACGCCTCGGAATCGACGCGAGCACCCGCGGGGGCAGGAGGCGCCGCCGCCATCACCGGCGCTCGCTGTCGCCGGCGTCGGTGCCGCCGACCACCATCTCGCGCACCCGCACCGTCGGAAGGCCGGTCGACACCGGCACGAGCTGCGTCTTGCCGCATCGACCGCCGCCCGGATCAAGCTCGAAATCGTTGCCGATTCCCTCGACGCCCATGAGCACATCCCATCCCGTCCCGGTGAGGGTCGCGCCCTTGACCGCACGCGTGATGCGCCCGTCCTCGATGAGATAGCCCTCGTCGACGCCGAAGGTGAACCCGGCGCCCGAGAGATCACCGACGCCGCCGCCCATGCGCGCGACATAGAGACCGCGGTGAATTCCTTGAAGAAGCGAAGCCGGATCGCTCGTCCCCGGCGCCACGAACGTGCAGGTCATGCGGGGGAGCGGCGCATAGTGGAACGACTCGCGCCGCCCGTTGCCCGTCGGAGCGACCCCGAGCGCCTGGGCGCCGATCCGGTCGCACATGTATCCCTCGAGCATCCCATCGCGGATGAGGACATTGCGCCGACCCTCGTTGCCCTCGTCATCAAACGCCAACGAGCCCATCTCGCCTTCGAGAGTGGCATCGTCGACGACGGTGACGAGTGGGCTCGCCACCTTCTGGCCGAGCTTCCCGGCGTAGATCGAGTTGCCCTTCATGATGAAGTCGGCCTCGAGCGCATGCCCGCAGGCCTCGTGAATGAGCACCCCGGTCATCCCATGTCCCGGCCCCAAAACGACGGGCATCGGACCGGCCGGCGCCGGGATGGCATCCAACAAACGCACCGCGCCAGCCGCCGCCTCACGAGCCACCTCTTCGGGGCGACCGGCGGCGAAGATCTCGAAGCCCTTCCTCCCGGAGCGCGAGGCCTGAAGCTGCTCGATGCGATCGCCACGGCGCGCGGTGGCGACGACATAGAGCTCGAGGAGCACGCGCTTCTCCTCCGCCCAGCGCCCACCGGTCTCGAGGACCGCAACCTCCTGGATCCATTCGCGGAGCCTCACCGTCACCTGTTGGATCTCGGGACTCACCCCCCGCGCCGCCTCGTTGGCGCGCTTGAGGAGCTCGAGCTTCTCGAGACGCGACATCGCCTCGGGGGAGACTTCATATCGGTGGGCATAGATCTTGGGACGGCCGAGCTCGATGCGCTTCGCTCGGGATGCACCGCGGGCGATGGCTCGCGCCGCAGCCGCCGCTTCTTCGAGCGCCGCCGGCGAGAGATCGTGGGCATAGGCGTAGCCGACGCTGTTCCCCGAGACCGCCCTCACCCCCGCTCCCTCCTCGACGTCGAGGGCGATCGGCTTCACCCGATTCTCCTCGAGCTGATACATCGTCTTGGTGCTGCGCTCGACGAAGAGGTCGGCGAAGTCGCTCCCGGCATCGAGGGCGCCGTGGAGGACGCGAGCGGCGAGGTTGGGATCGATGGGCAGGGTGGGATGGGCGGGGTGTGTCATGGAGATAAGCTATCGGACAGGCGCCCTCCCCGGCAAGCGATCCTTGCCGGTCGGGCGATTCCGTCGTATCGTCGGGTGGCGACTGGCCCTGTCGCAGCCCTTTCGCTCTTATCGGCTCAGCGGAGCACATGATGACGGCGAATCACGAACCCACTGTCCCGGCGGGAACCCACCCGGAAGGGCGCCGGCCCAAGGCGGTCGTGCTCCTCTCCGGCGGCCTCGACTCGACGGTCGCCGTCCAGATGCTCAAGGAGCAAGGGGTCGAGGTCCACGCCGTTAACTTCAACACCGGCTTCTGCGTCACCGACCACGCGCGCAAGATCCGCAAGACCGACGACATGCGGAAGCTCCGCAACGAGGCCTTGCGCGCGTGGTCGGTGACGCAGAAGCCGGTGTTGAAGTTAACGGCGTGGACCTCGACCCCTTGCTCCTTGAGCATCTGGACGGCGACCGTC
>JBIOUT010000327.1:0-6029 GCA_044867365.1 Candidatus Eiseniibacteriota bacterium
CTTCTCGGCGCGGCCAGAAGCCACGGTCGCCGAGGTCGAAGCGGCCATCGTCAGAAGCGCGCGCCCTCTCTCAGAGGAGAAGGATCCTGCGCGCTACGGGCAAGGAGTGGTAGATGCGAGAGCCGCCTACGCGGTTCTCGTCGGCAGGGAGCTCGCAGCCCTGTCGGGCCCGGTTCGGAAGCGCGCTCTCCCGCGTCGCAAGGCCTCGAGCCTGGCGTTGAACCGAAAGGCGCCGAGCCGGGAGTCAGGCCGGGGGGAGCGCCGTGGATGAGAGCCGCCGCAGATACCTCAAGCGCTATTGGGAAGAGCAGCTCGCCCTCATCGACGCGATGATCGCCCCTTACCGGGGCGCGGGCTCGGTCCTGGTCGATGTCGGGTGCGGGACCGGACGCAACGCTCAACGCTTCGCCCGCGGATTCTCCCGCTACATCGGCCTCAATGTCGACGAGGAGGAGCTCGAGGTCGCCCGGCAGAACAACCCCGATGGGAAGAAGTTCGAGTTTCACCTCGGGAATGCGATGAACATGACCTCGATCTCGGATGAGAGCGTGGACACCATGCTTCTCATCTTCGTCATGGAGCACATCGAGTTCCCGGAGCGGCTCTTCGGCGAAATCCGCCGCACCCTCAAGCAGGGGGGATGCGTCCTCATGGTCGTTCCCAACGTGCTCACCGCCGCGGCGCAGGCCATTCGGATCGTGCCGCCCCCGGTCCGCCAGGAATTGAAGAGGCTCCTAAGCGGCAAAGAAGAAGTCGCCGACTATCCGACTTTTTACCGCTGCAACACCGTCCATGCCCTCAACCGGATGGGCGCCCGGTTCGGCCTCGAACAAGATCGCCTCGAGATGCGAAGCGGGATCGGGTACTTCTATCGGTTCCCCGGTTTCCACCTCTGGCACCGGTTCCTGGCCACGGTGTCGAGCTGGGGCCCCCTTCGCCGGTTCAAGGGCTTCATCTTCGTCACCTATCGCAAGGTGCGCTGACGTGCCGCCCCCCCCGCCCCGCCCCGACATCGATCCCGCCCTCGCCGCCCGGCTCAAGAAGGCCGCTCCTGGAGAACGCGTCGAAGCCCTGCTTCTCCTCGATCGCACCGCCGCCGCGAGCCTCGAGGCCGGGCCCGCCCGAGAAGCCGGCTCCCCGCAGGAAGCGACGCTCGACGAGCCGGCGCTTCCTCAGGTCGTCCAGAGGGCCCTCGGTCCGCTCGCCCCCCACGCAGTCGAGGTCCGGGTCTTCCCCACGCTGGGAGCCCTCTTCGTCGCCGGTCCCGCCGACCTCGTGCGGCGATTGGTCAACGATCCCGACGTCGCTTCCGCCACCCTTCCCGATCACAGCGAGTGAATGGACGACCCCGGCCTCGCGCCGAGATCGGTCTCGCAGATTGGCATGTCACTTGCATTCTGCCCTTGCTGCGGTGTGAGTGGTTTCTTATACTGGCGTTCCTCTCCCCTCGACAGCGCTTGTCGGGTCCGAAGAAGGCGATGATTCGGCGGGTTCGGCAAGACGGGATGTAAACGTGCAAGTGCTCTCTGTCGTCACGACTATTCTGCTCGCGGTAGCGGCGGCGGCCCTCATCGTGCTCATCCGCACTCTCAACCGGATGGTCAATCGAATCGAGGACTCGCTCGCCCGGACGCAGGGTGATGTCACGACGACGCTGCGACGGGCGCAAGCGGCGTTCGAGCGCATGGAGAGGCTGGCGCAATCGTCGGACGAGGTGCTTCGGGAGGATGTTTCGCCGACGCTCGAAGTAGCACGCTCAACGATGATCCAGATCGAAGCCGCGAGCCGCAGCATGACCGAGACAGTCGATGGGGTTCAGCGCGTGGTGCGGGGATTGGTGGCGGTATCCGGCCCCGGCGCGCTGGCAATGGTCACGCAGCGGCTCCTCAGAAAGGGAAACAAGCTCGGCCTGCTGGCCTTCGGCGTCGGTGCGGGTCTGCGAGCCTTCTTCAGCGATGGGAGCCGTCGGAACCGATAGCCCCTAGGAGAAAGACGGATGGAGAATCAGAACGACGACAAGAACGTCATGCTCAGCATCCTGGCCGGGATCGGGATCGGCGCCGTAGTAGGAGCCATCACCGGTCTCTTGCTCGCCCCCAAATCGGGGACCGAGACTCGACAAGCGCTCGGAAACTCCTTGAACAGTCTCAGCAGCCGAATCACTGATCTCGGCGACCAGGTGGCAAGCCGCGTCCGCTCGGCGGTTGACGCGGGGCGCGCCGCGATGGCCGATCGGGGCGGCGACCGCTCGGGAGCGGAAGAAGGCGGCGATCGATCCAGCTGATCGTTCACGCTCTGCCGATCGACAAACGGCGGCTTCTTCGGCCGACCCTCGGCCCGACCTCGCCGGCCGCCGTGAGGAGTGAATCGATGTCCTACTCACGCACAGAAGCAGAGGAAAGCACCACCACGACCACGACCGGCGTTGCCTTCGTCTTGGGCGTGGTGGTGGGAATGGTGGTGGCGCTGCTCTTCGCTCCGCAACCCGGCCGCCAGACTCGCCACGATCTCGAACGCTGGGCGGGGCAGGGCAAGGAGCGGCTGGGTGATCTCAAGGGGAAGGCGAGCGATATCGCCGCAAAGGCCGGCGAGGCGGTCGACCGAGCGGTGGAGAAAGGACGGAGCACCGTAGAGCGCGGTCGAGAGTTCGTCCGCGAGCGGCGCCAGCGCTCGAGCGAAGACCTCGGATCCGGTGTGGGAGAGCATCGCCAGCCGGGCGGCCCGCGTCACACGGGTTAGATCCCGGCCGGACATCCGACATCCGAAACGCCGCACCAGTCGAGAAGCGGCTTCCGGCGCAGCGGATTGCGGTCAACCGCGATCCGCTGCCGTTTCTTTGAGGACCTCCTCGGCCGGGGTGACGCCCTGTCGCACCTTGAGGACGCCGTCCATGCGGAGCGTCAGCATCCCCTCCTCGATCGCCTTCTTCTTGATCTGTGATGACGGAGCGCGGTCGAGGATCATGTCCCGAATCGCCGGAGTGATCGGCATCACCTCGTAAAGGCCCTGGCGCCCGCGAAAACCGGTCAAGTCGCACTCCGGGCACCCCCGGGCCTCATGCGCCTGGAACGGCTTGCCATCGGGGACCCCGAGCTCGCGCACCACTTCAGCGTGCAGGGTGACCTGGGCCTTGCATGACTTGCAGAGCCTGCGCACCAGGCGCTGAGCCACGAGCAGATTGGTCGAAGCCGCAACCAGAAAAGGCTCGACCCCCATATCCACGAGCCGGTTGATCGACGAGGCGGCATCGTTGGTGTGGAGAGTCGAGAGCACGAGATGCCCGGTGAGGGCGGCCTTGGTGGCCATCGACGCCGTCTCGAGGTCGCGGATCTCGCCCACCATGATGACGTTGGGGTCCTGGCGCAGGAAGGCGCGCAGCGCCGCGGCGAAGCTGAGCCCGATCGCATCGTTGATCTGCACCTGGTTGATGCCTTCGATGTTGTACTCGACCGGGTCCTCGGCGGTCATGATGTTGGTTCCGGGGACATTGATGCGGGAGAGGGCCGAGTAGAGGGTGGTGGTCTTGCCGCTCCCGGTGGGACCGGTGACGAGCACCATCCCGTAGGGGCTGTCGATGGCGCGCAACAGATCCTTGAACGCCTTCTCAGCAATGCCGAACTCGGTGAGGTCGATGCGCAGGTTGCTTCGGTCGAGGATTCGCATCACCACTTTCTCTCCGAAGATGGTAGGCAGGGTGGAGACGCGTAGATCGATGGTGCGATCCAGGACCCGGAGCTTGATCCGTCCATCCTGGGGGATTCGCCGCTCGGCGATGTCGAGCTCGGCCATGATCTTGATTCGCGAGACGACCGACGCCCGCATCTTGAACGGCGGCGACATCACCTCGTACAGGGTGCCATCGATCCGATAGCGTATCCGGAGCTGTTTCTCATACGGTTCGACGTGAATGTCGGAGGCCCCCTTCCGCACTGCGTCGCCGAGCAGCGAGTTCACCAGCTTGACGACCGGCGATGATTCATCGCCGATCTCGCGAAGATCGACCTCATCTTCTTTCTCTTCGACGACCTGCAGATCGCCGAGACCCTCCATGTCTTGCATCACCCGAGCCATCGTGTCGCTCTGATCGTAGTGACGATCGATCAGACGCTTGATGGCGCTCTCCGCCGCCACCACCGGCTCGACTTCGCAGCCGGTGATGAACTTGATGTCGTCGATGGCGAAGATGTTGTCGGGATCGGCCATCGCCAGTCGCAGCCTGCGGCCGTCTCTCGAGAGCGGCAGCACCTGGAACTTGGTGGCGATGTCCTGCGGGACGAGTCTCACCGCCGCGGTGTCGATGGCAGCGGCCGCCAGATCGACCCCGTTGACCCGATAAAGCTTGGCGAGGGCGCGGGTGAGATCCTGCTCGGAGAGGATGCCGAGCTTGACCAGATTGAGATTGACGCTGCCGCCGTGCGCTTTCTGCTGGCGAACCAGGCGCTCGAGGGTGGGCGGGTCGATGACGCCGGCTTCGATGAGCCTCTGGCCGAGGTCCTTCACCATGCTCTCCGTCGATGTCTGCGGGAGGGAGGCAGGGAAAAGCGCCGTGGCCTTGCCCCGGCGCCGGCCGGTCCGCGGCCGCTCATCAAGAAATGCGTATGCACACCCACCCCTGCTCGGTGCCGGACGAGGCAAGTTCTGTGCCCTATACCCCGGCGTCGAGAGCAGGCTTAGGTCCTATAGACGATGAGGCTGCGGGCCGGTTTCGCCTCTGGCCAGCCCCGACGCATCTCGCACGGCGCGCGAGCGGACCATGCACCTTGCACGAACGCCGGGCTATCTCCCCCGACCCCCGGTTGCGAGGGAGTCCCGATCGCCGGATCGACCGATCGGCGCCGCATCGGGCGGACCGATGGTGGCTGCGTCGCGAATTCGCCCCAGCAGGTGAGGGCCGATCCCCGTCACCCGGTCGAGATCGTTGAGGGACATGAACGGCCCGCGAAGACGCCGGTCTTCGACGATGCGGGCGGCGAGCCGGGGGCCGATGCCGGGGAGTGATTCGAGCTCCTCGGGCCCGGCGCGATTGACATCGACGCGGCCGAATTTCTCGGTGTCGATCTCGGGAAGTGCGGCGAGAACTTCGGGAGGAGGATCCTGAGACAGAGTACGGAGCCAGGGCTCGACCCGGTGGCGGATGCCGCCGAGGACGAGGAGGAGCACGATCAGGCCGACCAGCCATTCCTCGCCTTCGGCGGGAGCAAGGAAGCCGATGAAGCGATCGAATCCCGAGTCCGACGGCGGTCGAGAGGAGACCCGATCGGCCGGTTGATCGGAAAATTTCAGCCGATCAGGCGCCAGCGGAGGCCGAACAGGATCAGCCGGCCGGTATCGAGAAGAAGCTGATCCGTTACCGGATCGACGATCGCCAGCGGATAGCGCCGGTCGAGAACATTTCGCACTCGGAGCTCGAGGTCGACTTGCTTGCCGATGATCCCCACGACGGTCGCATCGAGGCGCCCGTGACCACCCACCCGCTGTGCTGCGAAGTCGTGGAACTCTCCGATCATCATCGCTTCGACCCGAGGCCGAACCTCGAGATCGCCGCCCAACACCGTGAACCGCATGGTGACGAAGGCTCGACCCACCGTCTCCGGAACGAAAGTGAGAAGCGAGAGACTGTCGCCGGCGGCAAAGAACCGGCTTCCCCATAGACCCGCGGCGAGCCCGAGAGGACCCGACGGAGTCGAAACCAGCGAGCGCACCTCCCAGAGGTTGCGACTCGAGGTCTCGAACTCGAACTGCGGCCACGGCTCCTCCGAGTTTTCTCCGACAATGACCGGCTGGTGGACGAGCCGCCGGCGAGCCACGAGGACTCCGAGTCCGAGGGGAGCGCGGCGGGTGAGCCAGACTTCCGCTGCATCCTGCCCTTCGGGCTCGGCGGGGGGAGGTCCCACCGCCAGCACTTCCTGGTCGAGAGTGGGCGGGCGGTGGACCCGGCACGCTCCCACGCCCACACCGATCGTCGGCGAAAGCTTCCCTTCGGCAGCGATCCGCCCACCGAGACGCGCGGCATGGCGGTCGCCGGCAAC